>JACNFS010000080.1:4719-5996 GCA_014384515.1 Dehalococcoidia bacterium
CACCTATTGACAACAGGCTGCGGAAGTGCTAGTTTAAGCATAGTTATCCGAGGCACGAGGGGGCTCAGAATGGGAAGTGTTGTCATCGTCACTGATAGTGCTAGCTGCCTACCCCGAGAAATCCAAAGCGAATACGGAATTGAGATAGTACCCCTAAACATCCACAACCAGGATAAGACCTATCAAGACAGCGTGAATATTGTTCCCCAGCAGGTTTACTCTTTGCAGAGAGCTGATGAGACCCTTACAACCTCGGCACCATCACCCGGAGCATTTGTCGAAACCTTTCAACGTCTGGCTGAAAGGAGCAGGGAAATCATATGCCTCACAGTCGCCTCCAGCTATAGTGCTACCTTCTCCTCAATGCAATCCGCCATAGACACAGCCAAGGGACAATTGCCTAAGCTCCGAATTGAGCTTGTTGACTGCTACACCGGCTCAGCGGCTCAAGCTCTGATCGCCCTAATCGCGGCTCGCGCCTCTGCCTTGGGCAAGAACCTAAACGAAGTTATGTCGAAAGTTCATCAGGCTATCCCCAAGGTTGAAATCACCTTAGTGCTCGACACTCTGAAATATCTGGAAAAAGGTGGCAGAGCCCCCAAGGCAGGTGTCTGGGCAACCTCTCTACTCAAGCTCAAACCAGTGGTAACCAACCGAGTGGGACGTGCCCATCTCCTGGGAATGGTCAGAACCCGAAGTCAGGGCATCGAACGATTGGTTAAAGCTATCAGGCAAAAGGTAGGAATCAAGAAGCTGACCGCCATAGTCCTTCATAGCGACCTCGAACATGAAGCCGGGGAACTGGAACGTCGCCTGCTCAGTGAATTCAACTGCCAAGACATCTACGTCACCGAGGTGAGCGCGGTTGTTGCCGCCCACATAGGCCCCGGTGCGATTGGCATCGCCTCTTATGTTGAAGATTAGCCATGAATCAGAGTTACCTGATTTCGATTTCCCCCCTAGACTTAAGGGGAGGACCAAATGATCTTAGCTGACGTTGCCTTGGTAATAGGCGCTTATCTTCTTGGCTCAGTGCCTTACATGATTCTTCTGGGTCGTGCCAAAGGAATTGACCTGTCTCAGGAAGACGACTTACATATAGCACTGTGGCGTAAAGTAGGTCGCCTCGAGGGGTTCTCCGGGATATTGGTTGACATTTTGAAGGGAGCCATCCCTGTCGTCATCGGCTTCATCTTCGATTTCCACCTTGCGGTAATAGCTTCAGCCGGGGTGGCTGCTGTTGCCGGACAGATGTGGTCCGTGTTCCAGAAGTTCGA
>JACNFS010000041.1 GCA_014384515.1 Dehalococcoidia bacterium
AGCCCGCTCTGTTCGAATCGGCAACGCTCGTTCCTTTTCCCGAATATCCTCAGGCGTGCCGTTATTCTGTGGCGGTCTCCCCGTAACCGTCTTCTTTTAACTTGTCGGAGAGTCGGGCGGCTCGAGGATAGCCGATGCGGAGGCGGCGCTGCAAGAATGAGGTGGATATGCTTCCATGTTCTTGGGCTAACTGTCTGGCGGCCTCTAATAGAGAGTCGTCAGCACCTTTTTGTGCAGAAACAAGGTGGGTCATCTCCTCGAATCTAAGGGGCTCTGCCTCTGGCCTGCGTTGGCTGCCCCAGAATTGCACCAGTCTCTCTACCTCGGGATCGGAGACAAATGTCCCCTGAAGGCGCTTCGGCTTGCTAGCATCGGTGGGCATGTATAGCATGTCACCTCTACCCAGCAACTTCTCAGCTCCAGCGGAGTCAAGTATGGTGCGCGAGTCTACTTGTGAGGTGAGTGCAAAACTGATACGGGTAGGAAAATTAGCTTTGATGAGGCCTGTGACTACGTCAACTGAGGGACGTTGGGTGGCCACAATCAGATGGATACCAGTTGCCCGCGCTAGTTGGGCCAAGCGGCACAGCAAGTGTTCTACCTCGTCGAAAGACGTCATCATCAAGTCGGCTAACTCGTCAATGACTAGGACGATAAAGGGCAGGCCCTCACCGAGTTGCCGGCTTTTGTTGTACCCCTCGATATTACGTGCTCCAACCTGAGCGAATTTGCGATAGCGGTTGTCCATCTCTAGATTGAGCCAGCGCAGTGCCATTAGTGCCTTGTCAGTGTCAACGACTACCGGGGCTACCAGGTGGGGGAGGTTATTGAAGTTAACCAATTCCACTCGCTTGGGGTCAATCATGACAAACTGCACATCATCCGGGGTATTGTGAAGAAGCAGGCTGCAGATGGTGGAATTGAGGCAAGCAGTCTTGCCGCTGCCGGTTGACCCAGCAACAAGCAGATGGGGCATCCTGGCTAAGTCGGCAGCTACTGTCTCACCTCCGGCACCTTTACCCATGGCTAAGGCCAGGTTTGATTTGGCATTGATTTTCTGAAAGGCGGGGGTTTCTATGACACTGCGGAGGTTGACCAAGCCGAAAGTGGTGTTGGGAACCTCGATGCCTACTACTGATTTCCCGGGTATAGGGGCTTCGATTCTGATGCTGGGTGCAGCTAAGGCCAAAGCAAGGTCGCTGGCCAGCGAACTAATCCGCTCTACCTTAACCCTGGTTTTTGATATCTCTTCTGACCGAACTTTGACATTGCCATCTTTGTCCCGTTCTTTGATTTCCTTGTATTTGCGGTCCCAGCCAGGCTCAACTCCAAATTGAGTCACCGTGGGGCCGGTGTTTATCTGGACTACCTTGGCCTCAACACCGTAGCTGCCTAAAGCCTCTGCGATGAGTTTTGCCCGCTCCTGGATGTCAGTCTGGCTTAACTCCACCTCTGCGGGCTTGTCCAGAATACCGATTGGAGGTAATTGCCAGCCACCGGCAGTAAGCACCGGTTGGTATTTTGCTGGTTCCCGTGTCTCGGGAGCGGGCACCTCGCCGGCCTCTGGTGAGACAGGGCTTGGGGCTGGCGTGGCTTCCTCTTCTGCTTCTACCTTTGTTGGTTGTGCCTTTTCAAACTCAATTGGTATTGGTGCCGGTTCGGGTGTAGCTTTAGGACGGGGTTGGCTGGCTTTGGAAAGGGCCTGCCAGGCACCCCTGAGAACTCGCCCTATGGCTTTGGCTATGTTTGCTATCAGGCTCCAAGTCCACAGGGGGGCTAAAAACATGATACCCAAGGCGGTCAGCCCAAGCAGCCTCAATGCTCCCATGGTATCGGAAGCGGTGATGATACTCTTGCCAAACTCGCCACCTAGAGTCGCCTTACTCAGGATGCCGCTTCCAGGGGCGAAAAAGGCCAGCAGTCCCCAGGCGGCTAAGGCCAAGGAGATTCCACCAAGCCACCGATTCCAGTGGTGAATGAGAAGTGAAAACTTACCGCGCCAGATAATCCAGACTGCTATTGCCAAGGCTGCGGCTGCTAAACCTAATCCAACTCCTAGATGCTGAAGCAGATTTTCCCATGTGGTGACAGCCCAGTTGGTTATGGCGAACCAGAACCAGTATACTAGCCCGACGGCAATGCCCACCAATATCAGTCTCCTTACCGGTGGTGAGGTGATAAAACTGAAGAAGCCTTTCCAGAGGGGGTGCCCTTTTCCAGCTTTGCGGCGAGCTGCTGGTTTAGCAGTTCTTCTCTTCTTGGGCATAGCTTTACTATACCTCTACAGTCGTGGTGAGAATCATTGGGCGGCGTCGAGTTTGCTCATAGAAGAACTTGCTCAAGGTATCTTTGACTTTGGTATTGATGAAGCTCCACTCAAGTGGACGTCCGCCGCTGCGGTCTAAGGTGGTTGCTACTAAGGCACGTCCCTGTTCAAGTATGTTTTCGCCTTCTTGCGTGTCCACGAAACCTCTGGATACAATATCAGGGCGACCTATGATTTTGCCTCTCCTCTTATCGATAGCAATAATCACCACCACAATCCCATCTCTGGACAATAGCTTCCTGTCACGGAGAATAACGCTGGCGAGGTTACCCATAACCAGGCCATCTACATAGACATTGCCGGAAGGGAGCTTGTCTGTTATTTTCCCCTTATCTGGCCCAAGCTCAAGAATGTTCCCATTTTCCATGAGAAAGATGTTACTTTCAGGTATACCCATGGTTTTTGCCAGTCTGGCATGCAGGCTCAAGTGGCGGTATTCGCCATGGATTGGTATAAAGAACTTGGGTTTAACCAGATTGAGCAAAAGCTTCAACTCTTCCTGGCTACCGTGCCCGTGAACGTGAACCTGGGCTAACCTTTCGTAGATTACTTGAGCTCCCTGGCGGAAAAGGTTGTCTATCGTTCGATTAACCAGCGCCTCATTGCCCGGGACGGGCGTGGCTGACATTATTACAGTGTCTCCGGGAGTAATGCGGACCTGGCTGCTGTCTCGATTCGCAATACGTACTAGGGCTGAAGTGGGCTCTCCTTGACTACCGGTGGTCAGAAGGACAACTTGATTGTGGGGGAAACGGTGAAGTTCGTCAAAGCGGCATAGGACATCAGATGGAGCGTTGAGATAACCTAACTCTGATGCCATCCGTACTGTATCCCTCATGCTACGACCGATAACGAAGACATGCCGCTGATGTTTGGCGGCAGCGTCGATTACCTGCTGAATGCGGGAGATTAGCGAGGCGAAAGTAGTGATGATTACTCTTCCCGGAGCTTCAGCGATGATGCGTTCTAGGGTTTGGCCAACTACACTTTCTGATGGTGTATATCCTGGAAGCTCGGCGTAGGTTGAGTCGGCGAGAAGAAGCATGACTCCCTGGGTTCCCAATTGAGCCAGCTTGGCTAGTTCAGTGGCTTTACCGTCAACCGGAGTATAATCAATCTTAAAATCACCGCTATGAACTACTATGCCTATAGGAGTATAGATGACTAGCCCTACCGCATCAGGAATGCTGTGGCAAACGGAGAAGGGCTCTATCTTGAAGTTGCCCAGTGAAAATTTGACCCCGGATTGAATTGTTCTGAGGTTTGCCTTCTCTGAATATCTGTGTTCCTTTAACTTGACGGAAATCAGCCCCTGGGTAAGTTTGGTAGCGTACACGGGCAAATCGAGCTGAGGTAGGATGTAGGGCAAAGCACCGATATGGTCTTCGTGACCATGGGTAATGACTATGCCGCGCAGCTTTTGTCGTCTTTCCAGCAGGTAGGTTATGTCCGGGATGACCAGGTCAACTCCCAGCATGTCTTCTTTGGGAAACATGAGTCCGACGTCGATTATGATGATGTCGTTGGCGTATTCAATGGCCATCATATTCTTGCCGATTTCACCTAATCCGCCTAAGGGGATTATCCTGAGTTTCTGTCTAGCCATGGCTGTTAACTAAAATAAGCTTAACTGCTGGGGTTCGGCTTCGGTGTCGGTTAACTTCTCTGCCTGAGCCAAAATCTGTGGAATTTTGAGCATATCGGCTTCGATGACTTTGCGCAAGCTTGCCTGATGGAGGGCTGCTGCCGGATGATACATTGCATAGTAGACAACGTTGTCTTGTTTCCTGGCTTTGCCATGGACTTTGCTGATGCTCTGGTTGGGAAAGTACCTGGCCATGGAGTAACGGCCTAACGTAACAATCATCTTGGGGCGGATTAGCTCTATCTGCCGGTTGAGCCATTTGCTGCAAGTCTGAATTTCTCCAGGCAAAGGGTCTCGATTCCCAGGGGGTCGGCACTTGATGACATTGCCGATGTAGACTTGATCCCGTTTCAGACCGATGGAGGCAAGCAACTTGTCCAGAAATTGTCCTGCGGGACCAACAAAGGGACGTCCCTGCTGGTCTTCATGCCATCCTGGCGCCTCGCCAATAAAAAGCAAGTTGGTCTCTTCCGGCCCCTCACCGGGCACCACTCTGTTGCGATGTTTGGCTAACTCGCAATCTTGACAGCGTTCAATTTCCTGATAAAGCTCGGTAAGCGCTGACATCTGAGGCAATCATAGCACAGCCTCTTTTGTTGGTCAATTTAGATCAGCGCCAGCACAAGGCTGAAGGCAAGCACGCATAGGAGAGTTATGGAAATACCCAAATACAGCTTGTCCCTATCTATGGAGAAGGTCACCATAGCTGCAACAATTTGTACAATAGGGGTGAGCAAGAGGGTCAGAATCCCAAGGGTGATGATAGCCGTCGCGTTTAGTTTCAGGATTTCCTGCGGTAGCTGGGTCAGGGGGACTGTAGGTTCGATATTCTTAGCTCCAGCGATGCCAATCAAGACAAGCCCGATGACAACCAGTGTAAGGGAAACGGCAATACCCACTTTGAAACTAAGGCTAATCCAGTTGTTTAAGCGGCTTTCCCTTAGATTCTTACCTTCCATGTTGTCTCCTTTTTCTTGTGAGTCTACACTATATTGGCTGCTCGAAGGAACATTAGAAGAGCTGTAACAAACAAGAACACGCCAAATATGCGCCTGAGCAATGTTCCTCTGACTCTTTGTGCCAGTTCGGCGCCCAGTCTAGCTCCCAAGAATACGCCGACGATTAGCGGGGCAACTATAATGGGGTATACATGTCCGTGGTAGTAATGAATGAGAGCGCCAACTGTGGCTGTGATGGCTATCATAAAGGTGCTGGTAGCGATTGTTGGTTTCATTGGCAAGCCCATCACCATGTTCAGGATGGGCACTTGGACGACGCCGCCACCTATGCCAAGCAGGCTTGAAAGAGCACCAGAGAAGAAGCCCGCTCCTAACCCCTGTGGGATATGACTAACCTTGTAGGTAACAAGCTTGCTCAAGCTTCGGTCATAGTATGAATTTGACAGCCACTGGGATGAATTAGCAGGGGCGTCATTAGACTTAGCTGAATTGCCTTCAACTGTGTTGCCTTCGGCGATAGGGGACTGGCGGACAAGCATAGTATAGGCAACATAGATGAGGATAACCCCGAATAGGGCACTTAGCAATGAGGAAGCGAGGAGGGCGACAACAAGGCCACCGACAATAGCCCCGGGAGCCGTGGCTGTTTCCAAGAGCAGGCCCAGTTTGACATTGGTCAATCGGTTTTTGGTGTAGATGCTAGCGGCGGTGCATGAAGTTGCTACAATTGCGACCAAGCTGCTGCCAATGGCTATGTGAATTGGTAAATGGAGAGCCAAGGTGAGCATGGGCACAATGAGGATGCCACCGCCTACTCCCAGCGTTGATCCCAGAAGACCAGCGACTAATCCTATACCGCCTAATGCCCACAGATTTATGTCGGCCAAAGCTGTTCTTGGACATGGTAGCATCGGATGGAGTGACAGGTCAATTGGGCTGGTGCCGGTAAGACATTATTGCATACCTCCCCTGGCTTGCGCATTGATCTAGTTCAGATAGATAGGTGACACTCACACGGTATCACTATCAGCAAAATAATAAACAT
>JACNFS010000075.1 GCA_014384515.1 Dehalococcoidia bacterium
GTATACTTCCGGGGAAAGCGGTGCCTTCTGTATTGCGTTCTCCTCAATCGTCCTCTCTGCTGGTATTCCCTTATGAGTCTTGATGCTTGTGACCTGGAATATGCCGTAACCTTCTGTATATATCGGCGTATCACTCCTTTCTCATCTCTCTTGAGACGATGATATCTAAATCTTATCAGTACCTCCTCTATCCATCTGTATTTCTCTTTAGCCGTTAGACCCCTGAACTCTACTGCCTCACTCCCCTCCAGAAATTGCCTGACTTGCTCTATTGTTTGTAGACTTTTGTCGTTCATGATTAGTTGCATGTCCCAATCATAAACGAGTTGCCTGAATCTCTCAGGCTCACCTTGTGTTAGAAATCGATACCCTCTCCAGGCTCATCTTGTATTGGAAGAGACTAGGGGTTGACAATTCGTGGGGGTATGCTATTATTTGCATGTCTTACCTTTGCCGTATCTGAGGGATGTCCGCTACCCCACTCGGGAGGTGAAGTATGGCTCTGGAATGGAAGCGGGAAGAGCTGAGGGTCGAGAAGGAGATCGGCGAGCCCATACTCGTTGTTGAGGATGTCATGAAGGCGTTTGGTGGGGTTCAGGCTTTGAACGGTGTTAGCTTTGAGGTGCGGAAAGGCGAAATCCTCTCCCTCATTGGCCCCAATGGCGCTGGCAAAAGCGTCGTGCTCAACTGCATCAACGGGTTGCCTGGGTACCGGCCTGACTCGGGCAGGATAATCTTCGAAGGCCGAGACATAACCAAGTGGCCCCCCCACAAGCGAGCCCAAGTCGGGATTTCTCGTACGTTTCAGAAGATTGAGCTGTTCGGGGGAATGACGGTGCTGGATAACGCGAAACTGGGACGGCATATCAAGATGAAGACTGGCTGGTGGGATGGTGGCATCTACTGGTTGAAGGCATCCAAGGAGGAAGCAAAGCACCGAAAATGGATTGAGGAGAAGGTATTTGAGACCTGCGAGATAGAAATATATCGGCACCGGACAGCAGGGATGCTCCCCTATGGCGTGCAGAAGCGCATTGAATTGGCCCGAGCCTTGGCCATGGGGCCCACATTCTTGCTGCTGGATGAGCCCATGGCCGGTCTGAATTTGGAAGAGGTTGAGGACATGACCCGGTTTATTCTCGATGCCAATGAGGAGAAGGAGTGGCAGTGCACCATCCTTCTAGTGGAGCATGACATGGGGGTGGTTATGGACATCTCAGATCGTGTGGTCGTCTTCGACTGGGGAGAGAAGATAGCCGATGGCGTGCCGGAAGAAGTGCAGAATAACCCCCGAGTTATCCGTGCTTACCTGGGTGAGGTGGAGGAGACCTATATTACCCGCAGATGATTCGAGATGTTGGAACTCAAGACAAGAAAACCGAGCCCAAAGCCCCCAATAGAAATCACTGACGATATGACCATGCCTAAGGTCTGGCTGGGGAAGTGTCGCCACTATGGGGCTAAAAAAGCGGCCATGCGGGAGAAAGAGTTTGGCATCTGGCAACCCTATACCTGGCAGGATTATTACGAGAATGTTAAGTCCTTCTGCCTGGGACTGAAGGCTCTGGGGCTGCAGACAGGCGATATAATCGCTTTCGTCGGGGATAACCGTCCTCATGCGCTCTGGGCCGAGATGGCGGCCCTTTGTGCCGGGGCCATCCCCACCTGGCTCTTCAAAGATTCACTCCTCGACGAGGTAGAATACATTGTCCATCACTCTGGGGCTCGGTTCCTTGTTGCTGAAGGTCAGGAGGAAGTCGACAAAGGCCTGTGGATCAGGGACCGCTGCCCTCAACTGGAGAAGATAATCTGGGAAGACCGCAAAGGGATGCGGTACTATGACGACCCCATGCTGATAAGCTATAGAGAAGTTCAGGAAATGGGGTGGGAGCACGAGAGAGAACATCCCGCGCTGTTTGAGGAGATGATAGCTGAGGGCAAGGCTGACGATACTTGCCTCATCTTCTATACTTCGGGAACTACCGCCTTACCCAAGGGGGCAGTGCTCACTCACGGCAACATGCTCAGCATGGGCAAGAACCTGCTATGGGTTGATCCGATATCGGAGGACGCCGAATTCCTCTCCTTCTTGCCTATGGCCTGGATTGGGGAGCAGATGATGTCGGTGAGCGAGGGGATCATTGCTGGTTTTACCGTGAATTTTCCCGAGGAGCCGGAGGTCTTCCTGGAGAACATCCGGGAGATCGGCCCGCAGGTGATGTTCTCTGCCCCACGCAACTACGAAGCCATGGTGCGCAGTTGTATGGTGAAATATGCCGATGCTAGCTGGATCAAGCGGAAGACGTGGGAGTTGTGCATGTGGATTGGCTACAAGCTAGCCGATATGAAGTGTGAAAAGAAGCCGATTTCCTGGTACTGGAAGGCCGCCTGGTGGCTCTCCTACGGGATAAATCATCGTCAAGTGCTGGACACCCTCGGGCTGAGGAAGCTAAAGTATGCCTATACTGGCGGCGCTCCGCTAGGGGATGAGCAGTTCCGCTTCTTCCATGCCCTGGGGCTTAACTTAAAGCAAATCTATGGCCAGACGGAGATTTCGGGGATCTCGGTCATCCATCAAAATGATGACATCAAATATGACACGGTTGGCTTTCCCATTCCTGAAACCCAGGTTAGGATCAGTGAGAGCAACGAAATACTCTCCCTCAGCCCCTGCGTGTTCAAGGGCTATTACAAGATGGAGGAGGAGACTAACAAGACGCTTCTCCCCGGTGGCTGGCTTTACTCCGCCGATACCGGCTTCATGGACGAAGACGGACACCTTATTTGTTTTGACCGTTCCAAGGACGTCATGACACTGGCTGACGGGTCGCTTTCGGCTCCTCAGATCCTTGAGAACCGGCTCAAGTTCAGCCCCCATGTTCAGGACGCCTGGGTCATCGGCGACCGGCGGCCTTATGTGGTGGCTGTTGTGTGCATTGACTATGGCACAGTGGGACGATGGGCCGAGGGTAAGGGCATTCCTTACACCAGCTATCCGGAGCTTTCTCAGATACCTGAGGTCAATGAGCTCATCTTGGACCTGGTGAAGAGGGTGAACATGCGCTTGCCCAAGGCACAGCACATCAAGAAATTCGTCAACTTCTACAAGACCTATGAAGCCGATGATGATGAGCTTACCCGAACCCGCAAGCTGAGGCGGGGATTTATGGACGAAAGATACAAGGACGTGGTTGATGGGCTTTACAGTGATACCGACTTCATCGACCTCGATACAACCATTACTTATGAGGATGGGAGGGTGGCCCGGGTAAAGTATGGAATGAAGGTAAACTCTATGCCTGAAGACGGCTGATGTTACATTTCACTGAGATTCTCATTACCGGCCTTCTAGTGGGGGGGATTTACGCCTGTATTGCTTTGGGATGGGCGATTATCTTCAAGACCTCCGGGGTGATTAACCTGGCCACGGGTGAACTCACCATGATCGGGGCCTATACCTGTTTTGCCCTTTATACTATGGGCTTGCCTATCTATGTAGCCGTGCTGGGGATGCTGGCTATCGCCTTGGGTTGCGGAGTACTCACCGAGCGGCTCTGGCTGCGCCCTATGATTGGCGAGCCAGTCCTGTCGGTGATCATGGTTACCGTGGGTATCTCCTTCGCCTATAAGGCTATAGTATGCCTCATCTGGGGCGCCGACACCCGGGTCTTTGAACCCCGTATCTTCCCCATGGAATCTCTGATGCTTGGCCCGATACATATTAGCCAGGTCTTCCTGTATAGCTTCATTGTGGCTGGCATCATGATGGCGATACTAATTTACTTCTTCCAGCGCACCCGCATGGGTCTGGCGATGCAGGCCACTGCCGATGATGAGATGGCTGCCCGGTCTATGGGGATACCGGCCAGTTCGGTCTACCGCTGGACCTGGGTGATTGCCTTCATGGCCTGTGGCATGGCTGGTGCTTTACTGGGCAACATCAACGGGTTGAATGTCTCCATAGGTTACATGGGACTCCTGGTTTTGCCGGCGGTGGTCATCGGCGGGATGAACTCCATACCTGGCGCGGTAGCTGGTGGCCTCATTATCGGTGTGCTGGAGAACATGGGCGACGCCTATATCTCAGGTTTCTTCCCCGGCGGCGTCAAAACTACTTTCCCGTTCATAGTCATGCTGATTATTATGCTATGGAAGCCCTATGGGCTGTGGGGCTGGATCAAGATCGAGAGGATGTAACTGGAAGGTGAGAGATGCAATTACCTACAGGAACTCACTTCGATAGCTATACAGCGGACCACGCTTGGTGGCAGACTAAGTTCGTCTGGTTCAGGATGTTGCTCCTGCTCTTTGTCCTCTTGTGGGTCATTCCTACATTCGTTGGTGATTACTGGCTTTCCTTTCTCAACATGGTGGGCTATACCATCCTGGCAGCAGCCGGGGTGCAACTTCTCATCGGCTATACTGGGCTCATCACCCTGGGTCATGCCGCCCCGATTGGCTTTGGAGCCTTTGCCTGCGCCCTTTCCATGTACCTGCTCGATGTGCCTTACTTGCTTGCCTTTGTAATTGGCATGGTTGCTGCCGGCTTGCTGTCTGTGCTCTTTGGTCTTCCCTGTGCTCGGGTGAAGGGGTTCTATCTCATTATGACCACTATGGCCATGCAGTTCATCACTGTGGATATAATCCTTACCCAGTTTCTAGGGCCGCTCGCGGGAAAAGGGCGGGGTGGCGTTCTGGCCATCGAACCGGAGATGTTTAACATTGGCCCCTGGATCATTTACTCGGTCAAAGACGCCTACATCTGGATGATTATTCTTTGCGTCATAGTCATGGTGTTCATGGCCAATCTGATGCGTACGCGTGTAGGTCGGGCTTGGATGGCCATTCGGGACAACGACATTGCTGCTGAAGCACTGGGGGTTAACATTTTCTACTTCAAGCTGCTGGCCTTCTTTGTTGCTGGCGCTCTGGGTGGGCTGGCCGGCTGCTATTGGCTGACCAACCTCACTATTGTGAGCCCGGAGCATTTCACGTTCGGCTGGAGCCTTTGGCTGGTGGGCGTAATTCTCATCGGCGGCGTGGGTAGCATGTACGGCCATATCTACGGTGCACTCTTTCTGACCGGCGTGTTGGAACTGGTTAAGTTTGCCTTAATACCACTGGCGGGGATCTTCCCCGAGGCCATGGAGAAGTTCCTTTATATAAAGGACCTAGTTTTCGGTCTAGCGATCATCCTTTTCCTCATCTTTGAGCCCAAAGGGATCTCGTACCGCTGGTGGCAGATTAAAAACTACATCCATCTGTGGCCGTTTTCCTACTAGACAGGAAAGGTATGTCTTGTACAACACATGTGGGGACAAATTCAAAATCGGTCGAGTAAAGAAGTGGATTGAATAAAGCAGGAGAGAAAGGGGGTGATGCTTGGGAAGTTGAACAGAAAGATGTTCTGGCTGAGCTTTGTTTCATCGAAGAAGTCTAAATGGAGGAGGTAAAAATTGAGAAGAAAATGGTTTATCGGAGCTGTGGCTACATTGGTGGCCATAGTCGTAGTGCTGGTGGGATGTGCCAAGCCGGAGGCGCCAACACCAGGCCCACCGGAGGCGGTGGTCAAGCTTGGTGCTCTCCAGGATATGACCGGTGCCACATCGGACGTAGGGATAGATGAGGCGTTAGGAGTGGTTGAGGCAGCGGCGTACTGGAATGACCAGGGTGGCATTAATGGAAAACCTATTAAGTTGTTTCAGTATGACTATGGCTACCGGGTTCCTGAGGCGGTCACTACTTACAAACGGTTCCGCGACTTCGATAAGGTGGTCGCCGTGCTAGGGTGGGGCACCGGGGATACTGAGGCCTTGAGCCCAACGATCAATAAGGACAAGCTGGTCTATTTGTCTTCGTCTTTCTCTGGCCACCTGTGTGATCCGGCGAAGACCCCCTATAACTTTGTTTACTCCAGCGACTATTCTACC
>JACNFS010000024.1 GCA_014384515.1 Dehalococcoidia bacterium
GACAATCTCTACCACGCTTACCAGCAGAAGATGAAAGCCCAGCAGTCCGATCCTCGGAAAAGCCCAACACCCCACCCGGTTACATCTTTCATGATGCAACAACCTCCAGTTGGGTTACCTAGTTAAATGATTTGACGCGGCTGCACTTGTGCGGTGAAAGAGGTAGGCGGATATCTCAGTTGATGGCAGTATCGCTATCTTAATTGGCTGGGCACTCAGGACTCAAATCGAACTTTTTACGACCTGATTTAGTACCCAGACTGCAGGAGTTACTCAACAAATCGAAGTCTTTATTAGCACAGCCATAGCCATTATATCCTAGTGCAGCGAAGCAAGGAAAACTCGAAGTCAAAGCATTCTGATTAAGAAACAGTTCTGCTTTGGAATAGAATTCGCGCCGAATAAGCAGTGGGAGATGACAGTACCTCGGTTTCAATGCTGTGGCAAAATTAGACACAAATATTCCAAATATTACTAAGAGCTTCTTCTTGATTCGAGTTGAGCCATATAGACGCTCTGAAAGCGATGGCCAGGCCGTACACCCATGAACCACCGGGCTGATACCACACGATTGAAACCTCGCTCTGTTGTAGCTCCCCTAATTGCGCAGATTCTTTGAGTATGTCTGTCTGGCTTTGAACCAACTTCTGCACGGCATCTTCTACACTTGGGTCTATTTTCCCACCAACTCTTAGAATTGCTAGAGGAAGCAATGATTGTATAGGCACTTCAAATATAAGACCAGGCTTTGTCTCTGTCCCTGCCATGTAGACTATCTTCCCTTTGTCCATCATCCTATTGCAGTAACAACCCCAGTGATTTAGTAGCGAACCCCCTACCGTCCCAAACTTAAACCTCAAATTTTCCCTTGTGTCAGCTACTAGAACAACTGCGCCTATCATGTCACGAGATAGGGACTCCTTTGCTGCTCCAAAGAACCTAGCAAGCTTGGAGGGCAAGCGAGGTTTAATGTTAGGAAACACCTGCCACCATATTAGTTCATTCATGGTCACGTGTGGGGATAGCTGCCCCTTCCAGTTGCTTATATTAGGGATA
This sequence comes from Dehalococcoidia bacterium, assembly GCA_014384515.1. Lineage (GTDB taxonomy): Bacteria > Chloroflexota > Dehalococcoidia > GIF9 > UBA5629 > JACNFS01. The sequence continues at coordinate 1,057 of JACNFS010000024.1, forward strand.
GGTAATGTCTCCATGTCATACCCCTCTCGCTATGGAGTCCATCATAGCTTGGTAGTTCAGTAGGCGCAAGGTCTTAAGAAGATGCTTTACGGCTCAATTCGAGACAGTTCTTTCAGACCATCATCAGTTATGCGATACACACCTGTTCTTTTGCCTTTGCTAAGGCGCTCTACTAAACCTCGCTTCTTCAAACTACTCATCGTGCTTCGAACGACATGGGTATAATCTGGACGGTCGTCCCCCCATCTGCCGTCAACTTTGAATAATTTCGGATTGATGTATCCCCCTTCTTTGAGCCCTTCGCCGATGGCAGCGTAAATAGTCTTTAAATGCGTTGGGTTGCCATCGCGAAGTGGATGCAACACTACGAAATCCCAAGCTAGTTTATCGGCCATTTGGTACCTTCCCCCACACCTAAACTGGCTGGACACTCAGGACTCAAATCGAACTTTCTACGTCCTGACTTAGCTCCTCGCTTGATAATACTGTTAAATAAATTTCTATCTACCCAACTATTGAGTAAATAACTTTGGTCAGTTCTAAACTATGGACAACTTGTAGCGTTTCCCTGGCTCTAAAGCCTCTATTCTAAGCCTATCTCCAGCTTTTAGTTCTGGGTGTTTTGCATACCACTGGCCAAATCTCCCCCTGATGTGTCCTCCTGCATTTAGGGGATAGGGAACATGAGCCTTAGACACCCCTACATCCGTTATCAGCTTAAAACTTACTTTGTATCCTGGGAAGAAATACCTTTTTCCCTTGGGTAGAGGAATATAAACGTATTTCCGAGAACTCGCATTCAATTCGATTTCTATCACATTCTTGCTCTCTGCAAATTGTTTTAGAGTTTTCCTGACAATATCGTCAGCGACAGCCTTCATCTCATTCACATCCCTCACCGCTGCATCTAAGCCCAAAACTCTTCTCAATGTGGCATTTGGCGGTTCAAAGACCAGACCCAAGCCTATCGCCCGTTTCTTAAGCTCGCCCATTACTTCGTCGTCAATACGTATGACCGGCGTCATCTTTACCCTTATAGTAATTCGGCATCATTTTGTAACATCGTAACATTTGCAAACCATTTTGTCAAGTATATCAATCGGACGTTTTTAGTCTAAAATAAAAAAGCAGGGATGAGAATTCCCGACTTTCGAATTTTCTTGGTTGCCAAGCCAGGATTCGAACCTGGGCTAAGGGATCCAAAGTCCCCTGTGCTACCACTACACAACTCGGCACTTTCAAAACTGGTGCCAAAGGTCGGAAGGGTAGAGCTGACCCAAAAATTCTGGCAGAAGCCATTTATTTTTCAATCCGTACTATTGACTAGATTCAGAGGGTAACAAGACGCTCTTTTGTGCGGCGGAGCCTCTTACAGCTTGACTAACTTGGCGGTATAGACATCGGGCATGGCCAGGATTTCCTGTCTTTGCTCTTCGGGAAGGGGCTCGTCTAGAGCCAAAATCATGAGGGCCTGCCCTCTAGGCTGGAGTCGTACCAGTTGCATGGAGCTGATGTTGATGTCTACCCTACCCGTTATATTGCCCACAGCCCCAATAAGTCCAGGGCGGTCGCGATGGTCGCTGAACAAGAAATAGCCACCAGTAGGTATGATGTCCGGCCAGAAATTGTTTACCCTAACGACGTGGGTATCCCCACGCAGCACAGTGCCAGCAACTACGGTGGTTCCGACATCGGTTCCAACTTCCAAAGTAAGCACACTGGCGTAGTTCTCGCACGTGGTTTTCTTCTGCTCAACAATCTTTATGCCTCGCTGGGCAGCGATAAAGGTAGCATTGACCAGATTGACTCTTTCCTCGCTTATTCCTTCCAGCAAACCACCAATAACCGAGGCTTTCACGGCACTGGTATCATAATTGGCAATTTCACCACTGTATTCAATCTGGATGCTTTTCATTTGCCCTTCCATTAGCTGTCTGGCCAAGCCGCCCAGGGTCGACGCCACCTGCATAAATGGAGCCAGCACAGATAGAATCTCTGCCGGAATCTGAGGGGCATTCACGGCATACTTGGCAGGCTGCCCCTTCAACACAGCCAAGACCTGCTCGGCAACTTCCAGGGCAATGAGAGCCTGCGCCTCAGTGGTGGAGGCACCAAGGTGGGGAGTGACGATTATCTTGTCACTTTTGAAAAGTATGCTGTCGGTCACCGGCTCGTTGACAAAGACATCAACAGCAGCGCCAGCTACTTTCCCTGCCTCAACCGCCTTAAACAAGGCTTCCTCATCGATAAGCCCGCCGCGGGCGCAGTTGATGATACGTGCTGTCGGCTTTGCCTTACTTAGCTCCTTGGCACCAATCACCCGTTTAGTTTCCGAAGTCAACGGCAGATGCAGGGTAATAAAGTCAGCTTCCTTAAGCAACTGCTCCATAGAGAGCAACTCTACACTCAAGTTACGGGCATAATCCGGGGAGACGAAGGGGTCATAACCAATCAGGTGCATTTCAAAAGCCTGAGCCCTCCGGGCGACCTCGGAGCCAACATTGCCTAAACCGATGATGCCCAAGGTCTTGTTCTTGAGTTCGGTGCCGACGTAGTCACTCCGCTGCCACAAACCTGATTTGAGCCGAGCATCGGCTTGTGGAATGTGACGGGCTAGAGCCAGCATCAAGGCGATGGTATGTTCGGCAGCGGCTATGGTGTTGCCGGTGGGAGTGTTGACCACCACTATGCCCCGTCGTGTAGCAGCGTCAACATCGATATTATCCAGGCCAACACCGGCTCGGGCAATAACCTGAAGTTTCTTGCCAGCCTCAATGATTTCAGCAGTAGCCCGAGTCTCGCTGCGTACTATTAGCGCCTGGTAATCGCCGATTATACCCTTAAGCTCCTCGGGCTTAAGCTTGAGCTTAACATCGACTTCAGCCTGAGCCTGTAGAGCCTCTATCCCTTCCTTGGCTACAGGGTCGGCAATCAGAATCTTCATAGCAACTAACTTCCTTCGGACAGGTCTAGAGACCTGTCCCCACTTTGTTGGCCTATGAACTCGCCTGAGGCAAGACTTTGGCTACGGTTTCCAAGACTTCCTTAATGTCATCTTCCGTAACCCAGCCCAGGTGACCGATGCGGAAGATTTTTCCTGAAAGATTGCCCTGTCCCCCGGCCAGAACTACATCGTGTTCATCCCTTAGTATCTGAAGCAGCTTAGCTACATTAAGTTTCTCCGAAGCTCTAATTGCGGTTACAGTATTGGAAGCGCAGCTCTCATCAGGGAACAGAGATAGCCCCATAGATTTCACTCCACTTCGGGCGAGGCTAGCTATTCTAGCATGACGGGCAAAGACATTAGGCAAGCCTTCAGCCAACATCATATCTAGTGCCACAGCGAACCCAAAGAACATAGAAACAGACGGAGTCCACGGGGTTTGCCCCTTCTCTAGATAGCTCTTGGCTTTGGTGAAGTCCCAGTAATATCGAGGCATCTTGGCTTTGGCATGAGCTTGCCACGCCTTCTCACTGACGCTCACCATAGCCAGCCCCGGTGGTACCATCCAGCCCTTTTGAGAGCCAGTAACCACGACATCGCAGTGCCAGGCATCAACCGGCAGGTCAATGGAGCCAAGCCCACTTATGGCATCAACCAAGATGAGCTTATCAAACTCTTTGACAACGCTGCTGATGGATTTCAGGTCACTGGTAACCCCGGTGGACGTCTCGTTATGAGTTACCAAGACTGTTGTGATTCCTGTATCGGCCTTCAAAGCCTGACGCACCGCTTCCGGGTCGGCTGGTTTGCCCCAGTCGAAGCTGAGACGCTTCACCTCAGCACCGTAGGCCTCAGCAATATCGGCAAAGCGCTCGCCGAAGAAACCGCTAGAGACAGCTAAGACCTTGTCGCCAGGTGATAGAGTATTGACCACAGCCGCCTCCATGCCGCCGGTGCCCGAGCCGGTCAGCAGGAAAACATCGTTTTTGGTTTGAAACAACTCCTTTAGCTTTGCGGTAACACTGTGGATAATCTCACCGAATTCCTTGCCTCGGTGATTTATCATCTGCCTGCTTACAGCTTGCAGAACTTCCGGTGGGCAGGGGGTAGGTCCAGGTATTCGTAACTGCATATTACACCTCCAAGTTTCTTAGAATCAGGTAGAGGCAAAGCGGCGTTTGCCTATCTTGATTACTTGGCCCGCTAGCTCCTTCGACAGGTCTATGTCCTCAGTGACCGTTTCCCCATCTTTCTGGATGGCGCCTTGAGATAACAGACGCCTCGCCTCCGAGCGACTTTTGGTTAGCCCGTCCTTGGTCAGTTCAACTGTGATAGCGGCTCTGAGGTGAATCGGAGTGCTCAGTTCTTGTATGTCCTTCGGTACCTCCCCATCCTGGATCACCTTGGCAAAATGGTCTTCCGCCTCGCGAGCAGCTTGAGCGCCGTGGAACTGAGCCACAATTTCATAAGCCAGTCGTTTTTTGGCAACCATCGGGTTAACAGACTGGTTTGCCATTTGCACCTTCAACTCGGCGATTTCTTCGTCTGGGACGTCAGTCACCAGTTCGAGGTACTCAATAATGAGGGTGTCAGGAATAGACATAACCTTGCCATAGATTTCGTTTGGCGGCTCATCAACACCTATGTAATTACCCAGGCTCTTGCTCATCTTCTGGCTACCGTCAGTACCGATAAGAAGGGGCACGAGAAACACCTGCTGAGGGCGTTGCCCCATCATCTGTTGCAGTTGCCTGCCCACAAGGCAATTGAATTTCTGGTCGGTGCCGCCGAATTCCACGTCAGCCTTTATAACTACCGAATCATAGGCCTGGAGCAAAGGGTAAAGCAGTTCGGTGAGAGCGATAGGCTGCCCTGTGCTGTAGCGGTTGCTAAAGTCCTCCCTGGCAAGGAACTGAGCGA
>JACNFS010000022.1:0-3626 GCA_014384515.1 Dehalococcoidia bacterium
TTGGCCTTGTGCCAGGCGTTGCGGCATTGCTGGGGCAGCCCGTGAAGCTGAGCCAGCATGTTGGCCGGGTCGAGCCGCTGGTATACTTCTGGGTCATCCAAATTGACCATTTTAGATACCTAACAATTCTCTGCCGCTGTCCAGCAACTTCTGCACCTGTTCAGGGCTGTGGCCTTCGGCATAGATGCGGATCAGCGGTTCAGTGCCGGAGAAACGGATGAGCAGCCAGGAATCATCAGCCAGAAGGTAACGGAAACCATCAGTGGTGTCCAGCTTTGCTACCTCTATGCCGGCGATGGAGTTAATCGGGCTCTGAGTCAACCTCCTGGACAATGTTTGGCGGTCATCTGGAGAAACATGCGAATCGATGCGGTCATAGTAGTGAGGCCCGACCTTGCTATACAAGTAGTCTAATAGTTGTGACGGCGTCTTGCCCGTCTTTATCATGAAGTCGAGAAAGTAGAGGCCGGCGAGGATGCCATCGCGCTCAGGAACATGACCGCGGAAGCCATAGCCACCGCTCTCCTCACCCCCAATTAGCGCATCCTTCTCTATCATCAACGGCGCCACATATTTGAAGCCTACTGGCGTCTCATAGACGGGGACATCGAAAAGCTTGCCCAGGAGGTCTATCATGTTGGTGTCGGTCAAGGTCTTGATTATGGCACCCCGCCCGCCACGGACTTCAAGAAAGTAAAGGACGAGCAAGGCAAAAACCTGATGCTGGGTGAGGAACTCTCCATTTTCGTCAACTATGCCGATTCGGTCGGCATCTCCATCGTTTGCCAATCCAACATCTGCCTTTTGCTCCCTGACCAGGGTAGAGAGCTTGGTCAGGTTCTTGGCGATTGGCTCGGGCTGAATCCCGGGGAACAAGGGGTTACGCTCACCGTTGATCTCGGTGATGTCTATTCTTCCACCTTCTAGGAGCGACTTGAAATAGCCAATTCCGGCCCCATACATAGAATCGGCGATAATCTTCAGGCGACTTTGGCGAAGTGGTTCGAGGTCGATAAGCCCTTCCAGTTGCCTGACATAAGCTGGATATGGGTCGAAAAAGGCTATTAGCCCACTGTCCAAGCCGTCAGCTAGGGGGAGCCGCTTTATGACGCCTGATGAGAGGGCCTCGTTTGCGTTCTTTTCTATTTCTGAGACGAGCTCAGTTGCAGCGCTGGCGCCCGTATCGTCCTTGTATTTGAAGCCGTTCCAGCGTCCCGGGTTGTGGCTGGCAGTGATGATTATGGCTCCGGCCGACTTGGTAACGGTGACCGCATAGCTTATCACTGGAGTTGGCACCGACTGGGAGCAAAGGCGGACCTTGATTTTGTTGCCGGCAATGACCTCGGCAGCAGCGGCAGCGAAATCTTCGGAAGCAAAACGGGTGTCATAACCGATGACCAGGCCACGCTCACGGAGCTTGCCTTGATTCAAATAATTGGCCACTCCTTGAGCGCAGGCTCGTACATTATCGAAAGTGAAGTCCTCGGCAATAACTGCTCGCCAGCCATCAGTACCAAACTTAATCTTGGTGTTCACTTTTACGCCTTTGCTTCAGCTTTAAGGAAGTCGGCTTTATCTGTCTTTTCCCAGGGCAGGTCGAGGTCGTCTCGCCCGAAGTGACCATAAGTGGCGGTTTGTCTGTAAATCGGGCGGCGCAGGTCAAAGTACCTGATAATGGCTTCGGGGCGCAGGTCGAAGTGCTTGTTGATGAGTTTGACGATAGTCTCATCAGGAACCTTGCCTGTGCCGAACGTTTCGACTGATATGGATAGAGGATGGGCAACGCCGATAGAGTAGGAGACCTGTACCTCTATGCGGTCAGCGAGCCCGGCAGCAACCAGGTTCTTGGCAATGTACCGGACCATATAGCTGGCTGAGCGGTCAACCTTGGTCGGGTCTTTGCCTGAGAAGGCTCCGCCGCCGTGGCGTGCGTAACCACCATAGGTATCAACCAGGATTTTGCGGCCGGTGAAACCAGTGTCTGATACGGGTCCACCAATTTCAAAACGGCCAGCGCTATTGACATAGTATGTTGTCTTATCATCCATCATGTTGTTCGGGATGACAGCTTTTATTACTTTTTCTATCATGTCACGCTTGATAGTATCGCTATCCACATCAGGGTCATGGTGGGCACCAATAATTACGCTATCTATCCTCTTGGGTTTGCCGTGGCTATATTCGACGGTTACTTGAGACTTGCCATCGGGGCGAAGGTAAGGCAGGATCTTGTCCTTTCTCGCCTGAGCCAAACGACGGCATAGCCTGTGGGCCAGAGAGATGGGCAGCGGCATAAGTTCAGGTGTCTCGGTGCAAGCAAAACCGAACATCATTCCCTGGTCGCCAGCCCCGGTCTTGTCCAGGATATCCTCATCTTCTGCCCCACCTCTGGTTTCTAGTGATTGACTAACTCCGCTACTGATATCCTTTGACTGCTGTTTTATGGATACCAGAGTGCCACAGCTTTGGTAGTCAAAGCCGTACTCTGGTTGCGTATAGCCGGCATCTTTCAGCACTCCACGCACAATTTCGGGGATTTCTATGTAGCAGTCGGTGGTAATCTCACCCAAAACGATTACCAGGCCCACAGTAACAGCAACCTCACAGGCAACTCTACCATACGGGTCTTTTTCTAATATGGCATCAAGAATGGCATCTGAAACTTGGTCGCAGAGTTTGTCAGGATGTCCCTCGGTGACCGACTCCGAAGCAAAGAAATAGGACGCCGTCTGATCGAAGCTATTCGACATCTGTTTCTCCTTCTGAAAACTTCATCATTATTGATCCTTGAAGGTAGCTACCTCTTTATCTTTCCGGGCAGAATGTAGACGTACGGTTTGTGCAGGATGCGTTTGTGGATGAAGCGGTCCAATCTTCTCAGCGCAAGGAAGAGGGTCCATATTAGAGCATCCTGTCTGTAATAGGAGCGTATTTCTTTGGGGGTGATGGGTGCTATGTCTAAGGATTTTGCCTCATCGGCGAAGAACTCATTGGCAGCCTGAATAAGCCCGGGAATAAGGTCAGGGCGCTGTTCCTTATAGAAATTGGCGATAAGGTCCACCACAACCAGATGGAAGTCATAATAGCGAGTCATTACATCTTCAAGGAACAGCCAGCGGATTAGCCAGCGGAGGAAGGATGGTGCACTGCGCAAGAACAATTCCGGGTCAAGCTGTTCCTCCCCATTCTTCCGGATGAATGGGGTGCTGGTGTCAACATAGTAGAGCTGGGTCTGTGGGCCTATATGCGGGCTATTAGGGTCGAAATCTCTTATCGCCCAGTTGGATATCTGTCCATCAATGCCAATTTCAAGGGAGGCGTTTTCTTTGTTGAAGTCCCAGACCCTTCTTAGCTGTCTCAAGACTGTGGTAAAGAAGGTTGTTACGTCCTTACCATTGAGGGTGTGTATGACCTTGTTGCCGAAGGATTCAGAAGGCAGTTTTTCCTGAACATCAAAGGAAACGATATTTCCCTTATCAGAGACAAAAGAGGCAAAACCACAGGGTGGCACATTGATGCCTATCTCATCGTTCAGGATGCGGTTGTACTCATTGTAGATGGTTTCATAGTGGTCTACCTCTTCTTGGTATTTGAAGATGGGCATGCGCTTGTAGGCCAGGTTCTTC
>JACNFS010000022.1:3835-5806 GCA_014384515.1 Dehalococcoidia bacterium
ATCGAAAGAGCTAAAGGCCCAAGAAATCTTTGGTATCCTTAAGTGCGCCGTCTATGCGCTCCAGTATCTCATAGGCTAGCTCTTTATCTATAATCAGAGGAGGCAGTAACTGGCTGACCCGCCTGTCATTATTGGCATAGATAGAGAGAATCCCGTGATCATAGCAGGCCTTGGTCATAATTGGCCCGCATTGCTCATTTACCATCTCAATCCCCATCATCAATCCAAGCTGCCGCAAACCAACCAAGATGCTGGGGTGTTTTGCCTTGAGGTCTTCAAAACCGGCAGCGAAGATGTCAGCCAATTCACGCACGTGCTCAAGGAATTCAGGCCGTGATGATTCCTCCAGCACAGCCATGGCAACAGGACAACCTATTTCCGCACCCCCGAAAGTCGATACATGGATGAATGGATGTTCGTGAAAGAACGATTCAAGCTCCTTTCTAAAGCACGTGGCGCTCATGGGATAGATGCCCCCTGACAGACCCTTACCAATAACCATGATATCTGGCACTGTATCAAAATGCTCGATTCCCCAGAGCTTGCCGGTGCGTCCCAGCCCGGTCTGGACCTCATCAATAATCAATAAGGCGCCGTTTTCCGTGCAGAGCCTTTTTACTTCCGGGTAGAAATCTATTGGTGGGATTGGGATTCCAAATGTCGCGGGTATGGTTTCAAATATGACGGCTGCCGTCTCGTCGTCTATGGCCTGCTCCAGGGCAGCGATGTCACCAAAAGGCACCTGTACAAAACCAGGTGGTTGCTGGCCAAAGGGTTCGCGGTACTGTTCGTCCCCGGCTGCCAGCGCAAGGCCGGTATGGCCGTGATAGCCGCCCACAGACGAGATTATCTTTGGCTTTTCAGTATAACCCCTGGCCAATTTGATGGCCAGATCGATTGCTTCGCCCCCTCCCGCGCCAAATACAGTATACGTAATGTCGCCAGGTGTCAACTCCGCCAACCTTTCCGCTAATATCCCACGCTGTTCGCTGATAAGGTGGTGGTTTCCGATATCCAGTTCTTTGAGGCTCTCGGCTAGGGCAGCGATGACTTTTGGATTGCGGTGTCCCAGGTTGAATACCCCTCCATTGCAGTGGCAGTTGATGAGTTCTTTGTCGTCTGCCGCATCCCAGATATAGGCTCCTTCTCTGCGACCGAATACAAAGTCCATACCAAAACCCTTGAAGGTATCAGCCTTTCCAGAAGACACATGCTGGGAGAAACGGCGTATCATCTCATCTTTACTGTCCAAGCCAATGTGCTTCATAACCAAGCTCCCTTTGTTCACTGCTTTCTATGACTGTAACCCAACAAGCTTTGAATTTGCAACTTGCCTTGCTATGTTCCCGATTCCCAGCTTTCCAGGTATTTCTTTTGCTCCTGAGTTAGGGAATCGATGGCTATATTCATGGCCTTAAGCTTTAGCCGCCCGATCTCGTTGTCGATTTCCTCGGGCACAGGGTAAACTTTCGGCTGAAGCTGTCCTTTCGTCTTGACCAGGTGCTCCAGACACAGCGCCTGATTGGCAAAGCTCATGTCCATAACGCTAGCCGGGTGTCCCTCAGCCGCTGCCAGATTTATAAGCCTGCCCTCACCGAGAAGATGAAGTCGTCGCCCATCGGATAAAGTGTACTCGTCAACAAAGGAGCGCACTTGCCTTTTCGCCTTTGCCAGGGCCTCTAAAGCTGGGATGTTTATCTCAACGTTGAAGTGCCCGCTGTTAGCCAGAATAGCCCCGTCCTTCATTACAGAGAAGTGGGCCTTATCGATGACATTCATATTGCCGGTAGCGGTGATAAAGATATCTCCTATCTTGGACGCCTCAATCAGGGGCATGACTTGATAGCCATCCATGGCTGCTTCAAGAGCCGGGATAGGCTCGACCTCAGTTATGATTATCCAGGCACCCAGACCCTGAGCCCGCCGGGCTATACCTCTGCTGCACCAGCCGTAGCCGCAGACTACCACCTT
>JACNFS010000110.1 GCA_014384515.1 Dehalococcoidia bacterium
CAGCTTCGAATATGGTTATCTCGCTCTTTGCTGTTATTTGCCGTCCGTCGATGGTTAAAACAAGCTCGGTCATGTTTCCTGAACCTCCTCAATTCTTACGGCACATACTTTCAACTCCGGGATTTTGGATACAGGGTCCAACGCCGGATTAGTCAGGATATTGGCGGCGCTCTCGGCAAAGTGAAAGGTCATAAATACTACCTTTGGTGGTGATTCCTTGGTTACCTTTGCCTTACATATTACCTCGCCACGGCGTGAGACTACCTTGACCTTGTGGCCATCCGCAATCTTCAAAGAAGAGGCATCGACTGGATTTATCTCGACTACCCCATGTGGCTCAATAGCATTTAGCCCAGACACTTTCCGCGTCATAGTCCCGGTATGAAAATGATACAGGCTACGACCGGTGGTAAGAATCAGCGGATATTCTTCGTCAGGCAATTCGGCTGGCGGCTTATATTCCAATGGCGTGAACCTGCCCAAACCACGAACGAATCTATCCACGTGAAGTATGGGTGTCCCGGGATGGTCTTTACTGGGGCATGGCCACTGCAATCCACATTCCTCCAGACGCTGGTAGCTAACGCCTCCATAGCTGGGAGTCAAGCTAGCAATCTCATCCATTATCTGCGAAGGATGCTCAAAGTCAAAACCATTAGCCCCTAATCTTCCAGCAACCTGGCAGATAATCTGCCAATCAGGCTTGGCGTTACCTACAGGCTCGACCGCTTTCCTGACTCGCTGTATCCGCCGCTCAGTATTGGTGAAAGTGCCATCTCTTTCAGCAAAACTGGTTGCTGGCAAAACGACATCAGCTAGCTCAGCGGTCTCGGTGAGGAAAATATCTTGCACTATAAAGAATTCAAGCTTACTCAATGCCTCCTGAACATGCTTGGCATCAGGGTCACTCAGCACCGGATTCTCGCCCATTAAATAGATCGCCTTAATCTGACCACTGTGGGCAGCATCGAGCATCTCCGTCAGGGTCAACCCTGGACTCGACCCCAAACTGCAACCCCAGGCAATCTCGAATTTGTTCTGAACGTCGGGGTTGTCAACCCTCTGGTAACCAGTGTAGACATTGGGCAAAGCACCCAAGTCGCAGGCACCCTGGACGTTATTCTGTCCCCGCAGCGGATTTACCCCCGTTGATGGCTTGCCAATATTGCCCGTCAGCATGGCTAGATTGGCAGTAGCCAGTACATTATCAGTACCATGAGTATGTTGGGTAATACCCATGGCATAGAGAATCGTCGCCGGCTTATTGGTGGCGTATATTCGAGCCGCTTCAGCTATTTTAGCGCTGGGCACATCGGTAACCTTCTCTACGAAATCCAGGCCAAAATTCCTTAATGACTCCCTGAAAGCATCGAAGTTCTCACAATGCTCTCCAATGAACGCTACATCAGCTAGCTTCTCATCAACGATGACCCTCATCATGCCCATCAGAAGCGCCACATCACTACCTGGAGCGTGCCTCAGCCAGATACCAGCGTAACGACAGAGCTCAATCTCACGAGGGTTGGCTACGATGAGTTTTCCACCGTTGCGCACTGCCTTCTTTACCTCCAAAGCGATGACTGGATGACCTGAGGTGGTATCGCTGCCGGTGACAAGAATGCAAGCGGCTTGCGCAATTTCGTTGATGGAATTGGTCATGGCACCGCTACCGAAACTGGCGGCCAGACCGGCCACCGTAGGGGCATGTCAGAGACGGGCGCAGTGGTCTATGTTATTCGAGGCCATCACCATGCGGGTGAATTTCTGAGCAAGGTAGTTCTCCTCGTTAGTACACTTGGCGGACGCAATAAAAGCGAACTGGTCACCCTTGTAACCTGCGAGTTTCTCCGCTAGTAAATCAAGCGCCTCGTTCCAGCTTGCCTCAGTTAACTCTCCGTTCTTTCGTATTAAGGGCATAGTCAAACGCCGAGGGTGATGGACGAATTCAGCAATGCCAAAACGCCCTTTAACACAGGCCTGCCCCTGATTGACTGAATTCTCCAGAACCGGTGCTACCCGAATGATTCTATCCTGCTTTGTCTCAAGAATTAGTTGGCAGCCAACCCCACAATAAGGGCAAGTCGTAATTATCGAGTCTTCAGGCAAACCCTGCCATTTGCCACAGCGCTCCATTAAAGCACCGGTGGGACAAACATCAACACAAGCTCCACAAAACCTGCACTCCGACTCCTTGTGGTTAGCCTTAACCGGACCAGCTACCCGGTAGCCATTCAATTCAGTGAAGTCAATGGTTTGCATCCCTCTTACATCTCGACAGGCTCTAACACACCGCCCGCAGGCAATGCAAAGATTGTAATCCAAATCGAAGAACGGATTATCTCTGTTTACTGGCAGCCCCCTATACTTGTAGGGAATGGGTTCGGCCTCGATGTCAAGAAAGTCAGCTACTTCTTGCAGTTCACAGCGGCCGTTCTTGGGGCAGGTAACGCAACGCTCAGTGACTGCTACATTACGCAGACATACATCAAATGGTTGACAGCGCTCTTTGCGCCAGCAAGTGAGGCAGGCATTCGGATGCTCAGATAGAATCTTCTCCAGGACTTGGCGCTGTTTCTGCCGAAGTTCTGGCGTCTCAGTATGAACCACCATATTCTCAGCTGCCTTTGTGGTGCACGAAATGACAAACTCGGGCTCGCCTTCAATTTCCACCAAACATAGCCCGCATTCCTCTGAAGGTGGCAGGGTGGGGTGAGCGCAAAGACTGGGGATGTATATGCCTACTTTTGTAGCAGCTTCAAATATGGTCATCCCACTCTCTGCTGCTATTTGCTGCCCATCTATAGTCAAATTAGTAACTTCGGTCTTCTCACAAATAACCATAGCCGAGTCCCATCAATTCCAACTCAGGTAAGCGAGTTTCCTGCAGTGGCACTTAGGGCAATCTCCTTTGAGGCTGATGTCTGAATAGGCCTCAAGCTGCGAATGGTCATCAATCTGCTCATCCCAGCAGAAATAGCATGCAGTATCTAGACAAACCTTAGACGGTATGCTCACCACGACAAGTGAAACAAGACTGAGCATGAAAAGAAGCAACTCCAAAGATCTCGCTCTCCGACATCCGGATGAATTTAGCTATCTCTGAAATTGCTTCCTCGGGAAGATAACCGAACTTCTCTTGGACGTTCTGCAGAATGGGAATTAACGCTCCCTTTTCCGCCTCATATTCAGCCAATGCCCCAGCTAATTCATGACGCACCATGCACTCCAGAAGCTTGAATAGCCAAGTGGTTAGTTTAGCAAAAAATACCTTCCTGGTCAAACGATTTTTAGCTAGCCTGTTGATGTTCTACGATTTTGTCAGCACCTAAACGTTCAGAGAAAATATCACCTTATGAAGGAGATGGTGACATTGAATAGGAAAGAACAGAGGAGGTTAATCATGTTGAACCAGGTGGAGACGGGTCAGCTAACGGGTAGGGGGGCAGCCGAGGTATTAGGTCTTTCGGTGTGCCATGTGAGAAGGATTCTGGCAGCGTATTGGAAGGAGGGCGCTGCACTACTAGCGACGGTAATCGAGGAGGAAGGCCTCATAACGCGCTAGATGGCGACCTGAGAAAGCAGGTAGTCGAACTGGCACGGTAACCTACGCTGGCTGCAATACTCACCACTTTACTGAGCTTCTGGCTCAAAGTGAAGGTATCAACCTGTCTCGATCTTCAGTGCGGCGCGTTCTACCTAAAGATGGAATAAGGACCCCGGGCACAGTAGCTACAGACAATGGCGTCCGCTTTGGAGAGCGCAGACTACAAATACTGCCATCTAATGGCAGATTCAGTTATGCTCGTGCCAGCGTGGAAGTGCATGAGAGAATGAATGGCAGCTTAGCAGTATATTACGAGGGACACTGCCTGGCTACGAAACCAGCGCCACCGGAGCCTCCAGTACTCAGGGTCTGAGACATAGCCGGCGTTATGCAACATGAGTGATTCCATTGAGCTTGCAGTGCCCGCCACAACGGCAAAGAGAGCACCCCAGCGAAAGAATTTTCATCGCACCAAACCTGGCCCTGGCCACCCTTGGCATAAATCTTTCAAAATACACATAGACAGGGGATGACAAATTGGCTGAACAATTAGGGTGACATTTTCCCTGGACGCCAGCACAATCCTTCGGTATAAGCTGTCTATGCCAATACACCCATGACCAGTGCCGCTGCCACAATTATTGCGCCTGCTATTAAAACACCAATAATGGCCGCAGCTACTATAAGGCCAATTCCAGTCGGGAAATCATCCATTTCTAACCTCCTTTTTCTTTATTATGACCGTATAGAATCACCCAGCGAGTGCCAAAGAAGGCAACAATCGTGCCAATAATAACCCCTATGATAGTGAGTATTGGCAGAGTGCCTAGTACATATTTATCAATATACATGCCGCCTACGATGAACAATACAGGCGGTCCAGGGACAACAAACAACATCACCACCATCATCTTTACGGCAAACTCTGGAAATGACATCTCAATATTAGAGATTTTCTTTAACATTTTTGCCTTCCTTGCACTTGGAACATACTATCCTAATAGCTTCCACATATTCGAAATGAAGTAAGTCTTTGTCAAGTATCTTTTTTTGGTTTTGGGGCAAATATTTGGTTCAGGACAGTTTTCTGATTTCACTTTTCCTCCAACTTCACCGTCTTATAGCGTTTCCCAAATGTACTGGAAACTTCCTTAACATAAGTACCCGTATACTGCTCCTTCCTGTCAACTATTTTACCACATATTCCGCAGACTTTAACTTTATAACCTGCAGAGTGACCGGGCGCCCACCAGTAGTCCATCCAGCCACTAATTTTCCTATATTTGCATTTAGTGTCAGGTCCCCAGACTTGACGAGGACGTCTATTTCTGGCGACAAGTCCCCCTCTCCCTTGACGGGAGAGGGTCTGGGTGAGGGTGATTCCTGTTCAAACCGGGACATAGGTTACACTTTCCCTACGTGTCACCCGCCCACGGGTGACCGCCCTTCTGGTACAAACCGGGTAGACTGGTAACAAATAGACCGGGCACATAGATAACACCTTCGCTGTAGATATATTTAATATACCTAGAGGATAGCAGCTAAACCATATTTCCCAGAGGTGTTCTTCTTTCCATTTCTGGCGACAAGTCTCCCTCTCCGTCAATGGGAAACGCCAGGTGAGTGTGACAGAAAGTCAAAAGTTAAAAGTGCAAAAGCTATGTTTTTCCTTTTAGAGCCAGAATACTCGTAGCCAGAATTTATGAATCTTTGATCTGTCATTTTGCATTTTCGTATTTAGCCTTTACATTTCACTCGTTTTGTGCCAGTCATCCGCCTGCCGCTGACCGTCCTACAGCTCAACCAGCAGGGAAAGTAGGAAAGGCATTCCGGGTTTCGGCTTTTCCGACAGGCTCTTCAGGTCTGTCTGCCTCTTCCCCCTCCCTCTAGCTCCCTCCCACCAGGGGAGGGAGGACTGTAAGCAAGAGCTGTCCCTGCATCTGCTCTTCGGTCATTGCGAGGCACGCAGTGCCGCGGCAATCTCGGTGGAACGGTTAGGCTCTGGATTGCTTCGCGGAGTTCACCCTGAACATATTACGAGATTCTTCACTGACTCTTCGTTCCACTCAGAGTTTCAGCTCAGAATGACAGCGGCGAAGGGCTTGCAAAGACACCTCCCTGTGATTGCGAGGAGCATTAGCGACGAAGCAATCTCGGTGGGGGCTATGAGATTGCCCGCTTCGCTCACAATGACACTCACGGTTTAGGGGAGAAATAGGCCTATTGACAAAGGAAGTTAGTCCAGTGTATTATAATATCG
>JACNFS010000100.1 GCA_014384515.1 Dehalococcoidia bacterium
TGCGTCGTCATTCTTTCTTGAAGCTGAGGACGCTTGGCAAATACATCCACCACCCGCGCCAACTTGCTCACCCCGACAACCCGTCCCTCATTGTTGGGAATATAGCCAACGTGGGCTACGCCATGAAAAGGGAGCAGATGATGCTCACACATGGAATAAAAGGGAATATCCCTGAGTATCACCATTTCACGATGCCCCTCTTCAAAGCCTACCGTCAGTTCTGTCTTAGCATCCATATCCAGCCCTGAGAAGAGTTCAGCATACATCTCAGCGATCCGCTGCGGTGTGTTTTGCAAGCCTTCCCTTTGAGGGTCATCGCCGATAGCCTCAATCATAGAAAGCGCTGCTGCCTCGATTCTAGCTTGGTCAACCACTGTCGCCTCCTTTTTCAGCGCCTAGTCCCTAGCGCCTGCCATAAGTCTCGCGGTCTAGCAATCGCACGGATTCTTTGTCCGTAGTCGCATAAAGCTCTGCTCCAAGATAAAGAGCCGGACTTACTTTGCCCAAATCGAGCGCTCCTTTGGCAGTAAAGACATTGTCAACAAAATGCGCGGCTACAATCTCACCTACTACCCAGACGTGATCGCCGTAGGTTTTGTTGTCTACAAGCTTACACTCATAGGCGGCATAGGCATCCTTCAGTATAGGCACGTTTGTCTTTAAGGGCCTTTCTTCAGCGATACCAAATCTCTGAAACTTATCTATTTCCCCACCGCCACTACCACCAACCGAGGCCACAAGCTCAGCGGCCTCAAAAGGCACGAAGTTAATGCCAAACTCCCTGCTTTCTAAAATAAGCTGGTAGGTGAATCTCTTGGGCGCTATAGATATCCCGTAAAGAGGTGGTTCAAAAGAAACGGAGCTATGCCAGGCGACTGCCATAGCATTTCCCTTGCCTCCAGCACTGGCTGTAACTATGGCCGCTACCTTGGGGTAATGCTGATAGAAGTCCCCGACGCTTTCTAAGCTTACTCTCGGCATCTGTAGTCCTCCTCCAATTTTTGCTTGTCCTGCAATTTGGAAGGTTAGTCCCAACCTAAGGTCTGCTCAACTATCCCTATGTCGGGCGGTAACTCTGGGAAAGGCTCGACGAACTTTGTGGGAAGGTCTGGGTCTTTCAATCCAGTGCCGGTAATGAGGCAGACCACCTTCTTGTCCCAGAGTCTTAGCCCTTGCTTGACCATCTTAATGAGCCCGGCCAGAGAAGCTGCTGAAGCCGGTTCACCAAAAATGCCTTCTTTAGTGGCTAGAAGCCTGTAAGCAGCTACAATCTCGTCATCGGTGACGCTGTCAATGACCCCGCCTGACTCGTCTCGGGCGGCTACCGCTCCCTGCCAACTGGCTGGATTACCGATACGAATAGCTGTAGCTAGGGTTTTTGGCTTCTTTACGATTTTCCCTCTGACTATGGGCGCCGCACCTTCAGCTTGAAAGCCCATCATCTTCGGGGTTTGGTTTGACTTAGCAGCTTGTTCATATTCAACAAAGCCTTTCCGGTAAGCAGTGATATTGCCGGCATTACCCACAGGGATAAAGAAATAGTCGGGAGCATCGCCCAAATCGTCTACAATCTCAAAAGCTGCCGTCTTTTGACCCTCAATGCGATGCGGGTTTAATGAATTCACCAGTGTAACCGGATGTTTTTCAACCAGACTACGAACTATTTCAAGAGCCTGATCAAAATTGCCTTGTATTGTGATGATCTTAGCTCCATAAGCAATAGCTTGAGCTAATTTCCCCAAAGCAATCTTGCCCTTTGGCACAATGACGACGACACTGAGACCAAAACGAGCTCCGTAAGCAGCGGCTGAAGCACTGGTATTTCCAGTAGAAGCACAGATTACACTGGAGCTACCATTTTCCACGGCTTTGGCTATGGCCACCACCATGCCCCGGTCTTTGAAAGACCCAGTGGGATTGCAGCCCTCGAGCTTGAAATAAAGCTCCCCACAGCCAAGCTCCTTTTCTAGACTGACGGATCTGACCAAAGGGGTATCGCCTTCCCCAAGCGTTATCAGGGGGGTAGCTGGAGTAATCGGCAGAAAGTCACGGTATCTAATTAGAACGCCACGCCCCACAATTTCCTCCTAAGCTTCGACTCTGACGAAGTTGCTAATTTCCTTAACTACGGGCAGTTGCTCGGCTTCTTTGAGAGCTTGCTGAACCTCCTGTTCGTTGGCTGGATGAGTCATTATCATAATCTCAGCAATTTGGGTCGATGGGTCGGCCTCCTTCTGGATCACCGAAGAAATACTAATGGAATGGTCGCCCAGGATCTTTGAGATTTGCGCCAAAACCCCTGGTCGGTCAGCAACGCTCATTCTCACATAGTATCGCGTCTCTATCTCAGCCATAGGCTTGATAGTCCGCTCGCTTGCGAAAGGCAACTTAGGAGCACTGCTCGTCCCACGGTTGATGTTCTGAGCTATGTTAATGATATCAGCAACTATGGCACTTGAGGTTGCCGACGGCCCGGCTCCCTGTCCATAAAAGATAACCTTACCCACCAAATCCCCTTCCACATGAATAGCATTGTAAACACCATCTACCTTAGCCAACAAAGAATCCTCAGGAATAAAAACAGGATGAACACGGGCTTCAATAGAATCCCCAGCTCGTTTGGCAATTGCCAGAAGCTTTATTGCGTAACCCAGTTCCTGGGCATAGCGAAAATCACGAGCTTGGAGTCGTGAAATCCCCTCATGGTATATGTTTTCCGGACCAACCTCGGTGCCGAAAGCAATAGTTGTCAATATAGCCAACTTGTAGGCGGCATCAATGCCCTCTATGTCGTTGGCTGGGTTAGCTTCAGCATAGCCTAACTCTTGAGCTTGTTTTAAAGCCACCGAAAAATCCAGTCCTTCCTTGGCCATCTGAGTTAAGATGTAATTGGTAGTTCCGTTGAGAATCCCGTAAATGGCCGAGATATCATTAGCTACCAAGTCCTCCTGGAAGGGCGCAATTAAAGGTATACCACCACCGACGCTGGCCTCGCAGCGAAGGGATACTTGATGCTGGTGAGCCACAGCCAGGAGCTGACTCCAGTGCTTTGCCATAACCTCTTTATTAGCAGTGACAACGTGCTTGCCGTGAGCGAGAGCCTCTTTTATATATTCAAAGGCAGGATGCTCACCGCCGATGAGTTCAACGACTATATCTACCTCAGGATGGTTGACGAGTTCCGCAAACTGAGTAGTAAAAAGCTCAGGTTCAAGTCCCATTGAGCCATGTTTAGTCGAGTCTTGCTCTAGGACCTTTTTCAATACCAGCCGGCTACCTGCCTCCCTGGCCAAGGTTTCCGGTTTCCCCATCAAGACCTTAACCACGCCACTACCGATTACACCTAGACCCATCAAGCCGATACCAATGCTCCTGGCCGCCATAGCTATTGCTCCCTGTCTCTAAGGATCCGATCTACTGCCCAGGCTTTCTGTTCTTCATCCAGGTGACTCTCTATTGAGCTCTTTTCCCTTTGCTCAGTGAGCCAGCCTTCAAAAGCTTTGGCTTTCAGCATCTCTCTAATCTCATCGTCAAGCTGTCGATTGGCATCTTTATCCAGAACTTTGACTACCCAATAGCCTCCTTGAGTTTGAATAGATTCATCGGGCACCGGCTCACTTAGAACGCCGGGCTCAAGCTCAAAAGCGACTTTAATGATAACCTCGTTGCCCGCTCCTTTTTGGAGCCAACCCAGATCACCTTCTAGCTCCTTGCTGCCTGAATGCAGGGAATATTCCTGAACCAAAGCGGCAAAATCCCCACCGGCTTCCAACTTGGCCTTGACTTCCTCTGCCTCCTGCCGACTTCCTAGGAGAATACCCCTAGCATGGCTCCCTTTGTTCTCATCACTCTCAATCACTTCTATCAGCCAGTAACCGATTTCCTTAGTGACTGACCCATCATAAGTTGGTTCACTTGGCATTCCTGGCGCAAGGTTAAAAGCAATGTCTCTGAGCAATGAATCCCCCAAATCTCCTAATAACACATCCCAAAAGTCCTTGGGCAGCCAGCCTAGGTCACCGCCTATCTGTTTAGTCAGCGCTTCCACGGAGAATTCCTTCGCCAAGGAGGTGAAATTATCGCTACCTCCAAGTCTATCTATTACTTCGTTGGCTACCTCCTCACTTTCCAAAAACATTGCTTGAATCTGTGCCTGCTCACATGCCCTTGGCACTTTGGGGTCAAAGTAGTCTCCAAGCAGCTTATCTGCCAACAGTGCGGCAGCAATCATATCCCTGTTTGCCTTATCATCTGGCAAGTTGAGGGCCTCGAGCCGACTATCTATTTCCGCAGTGCTCACACCAATCCCCAAATCTGTGGCTCCCTGCCTTATTAGCTCAGTGTCCTCGATGGCTTCGATGGCCATGTCTGCCATAGCCGAGACCGCAGGGGCTTCCTGCCCTTGGCTATAAAGATCAAGCACCTTTACATAATAATCCATATTGAAAACAGTATCGTTCACCTTTACCACTGGCTGATGCAAAGGCTTGACCTGGTCGTTATAATACCCGTAGCCAATGTAACCCACAATGAAGGCAAAAAAGAGCCCTCCCACAGTCATCGTAATGCGCTGTATTCGTTGCTGGCGTTGTAACTTGGATAGCTGCCGCTTGGTAGGTGGGCGTCTGGGTTCAGGCTTTTTCTGCTTCTTGGCCACAGCCTAAAGTCCTTCTCTTCTTGGATGACTGGGGTGAGACTCGCGTTGCCCTAATCATCTGCTTATGATAACATATTGCTGGAGGCAAAGCCACGGGGTGTAGCGCAGCCTGGTAGCGCACCTGAATGGGGTTCAGGTGGTCGCCGGTTCAAATCCGGCCACCCCGACCATAGATAGGGAATAATGTGGTCAGACCACCTGAGTCACCGGAAAAGCTAAAGGTGGCCAAATACAGTCTAGACCACCTGAATCGATAGGAAATAGGCGGGTTCGCACTATGAGTAATGGTTGTATCAATCAAACTAGAGGCGCCACTGGGGGTATCCCTCAAGTCCCTAGTGAACGGATTCGTGCTCACAAAACAAACAGAGGGGAAAAGTCCAAGGACGGTAGAATACTACCGGGATAATCTTAAGCGCTTTCTCTGGTATGTTGAGAAACAAGACTGGCCTAATGACATCAGGCTCCTTACCGAGTGGCCCATCAGGGAATTCCTGGGTTACGTAGCCACTGAATCACATCGCTGGGGACTTGAAGGGAATGGCTCTGAGACTTCCCAGCGCAAGGCTTCCCATTCGACCGCCCATCATTATTTCGTCGTTCTGTCTTGTTTTTTCAATTGGGTGGTCCATGAGGGTTTCCTTTTAGAGAATCCCATGGCTAAGATAAAGGTGGCTAAGCCAAAACCCAAGGTCATCACTCCGTATAGCATGGAGGAAATTAGGCGCATGTTGAGAGTCTGTGACTATGACTATGAGCACAATGCCAAGTTTCTGGGGAGCCGAAATCGCGCTATGATCTTGATGTTTTTGGACACAGGCATCAGACTCTCTGAGCTAGCCGGGATTGAGCTTGGTGACGTAGATAGCGAGAAGGGCCACATTAAGGTTTTGGGTAAAGGTGAGAGGGAGCGTGTAGTGAGAATAGGCAAAACAACGCAGAAGGCACTTTGGCGCTACTTAATATGTCGTTCTCAGAATGATAGGCAGGAACTTTGGCTGACTGAAGAAGGGAAGCCCTTGAATAACAGTGGTATTCAATCGCTAATCAAACGACTTAAACAGAGAGCGGGAGTAGGCAGTAGTGGGAGCATTCACCGATTCAGGCACACGTTCGCGTTGAACTT
>JACNFS010000126.1 GCA_014384515.1 Dehalococcoidia bacterium
ATCTTTAACCGCCTCGCCCATCAGCCACCCCAGGCGGCCTTAAAAGACCGCACTACATGTGGTTGGCGCTGAAGCGACCTCAAAAGAGCCAGATGATTGTTGACCTGAATTGGGGGGGATGGTATTATGCTCTAGATATCTCGGAGATACACGATTGGCTGCAGAACGCCGACAAGACGCTGACGTTGCCCGAATTCTAGAACTGGAAAACAGGCGGCAAAAAGAAACCATAAACCTTATTGCCGCCGAGAACTACGCCAGTAAGGCAGTGCTCCAGGCTCAAGGCTCCAGCTTAACTAACAAGTATGCTGAAGGTTATCCAGAGCGCCGCTACTACGCTGGCTGCCCCAACGTAGACGCTATCGAGAACCTGGCTATCCAGCGAGCCAAGAAGCTGTTCCATGCCGAGCATGCCAATGTCCAACCTCATAGCGGCAGTCAAGCCAACATGGCAGTCTACTTCGCCCTGCTTGAGCCTGGTGATACCGTTATGGGAATGGGCTTAAGCCACGGCGGACATCTAACCCATGGGGCTCAGGTCAATTTCTCAGGAAAATGGTACAAGTTCATCCCCTATGGGGTTGACCGAGAAACTGAAAGGCTCGACTACGATGACATACAGAAGATAGCTCTAAAGCACAGGCCAAAATTGATTGTCGCTGGGGCCAGCTCCTATCCCCGAACCATCGACTTCAAACGCTTCCGTGACATCTGTGATGCAGCCGGCACTCTGCTTGTGGCGGATATGGCCCACATAGCTGGATTAGTGGCCACCAATTTACATCCTTCCCCGGTTCCTTATGCTGAGATAGTTACCTCATCCACCCACAAGACCTTACGTGGTCCGCGCAGTGGCTTCATCTTATGTAAACAAGAGCTGGCTTCAAAGATCGATTCCGCTGTTTTCCCTATGATGCAGGGGGGCCCGCTGATGCACGCCATCGCTGCCAAAGCCATAGCCTTTTTTGAAGCCATGCAGCCCGAGTTCACCGGCTACCAGAAGGCGGTTCTAGAAAATGCTGCTGTTCTGGCCTCTGAGCTTCAGCAGCAGGGTCTGCGCCTGGTATCAGGAGGCACTGACAACCACCTTATCCTTGTTGACCTCACCCAAACTGGAATAGATGGCAAAGCTGCTCAGGAAGCCCTTGAAGCTGCCGGCATTCTGGTAAACAGGAATGTCGTCCCCTTTGACCCCAGGCCACCGCAAGTTAGCAGCGGCATAAGACTGGGTACGCCAGCCGTCACCACCCAAGGCTTTGGCACCCAGGAAATGAAGCAAATCGCCTCGCTCATCACCAAGGTGCTCTCCAACTCCGACAACAAAAAGGTCCAAAAGGAAGTAAGTGAACAGGTGGCTTCCCTGTGTGGCCGCTTCCCCACCCCGGGAATAGACACCTAACAAGGCACCGCGCTGCCAAAAGCGGACCCCATACCACATCTCGCCATTGCCTACTAACCATTTCTTATTGTCTGAACTACGATTTGTTTCATAAACACAGTCCACCGCCAAATTTTACAACCATTTTACACAACAGCAAAACTGAGGCAACAATCCATCGTTATACTGATAAGAGACTGTGAAGTTGGCACAGGCCTTGGACAAAGGGGCCCCAACATAGCCTGAAGCTAACTCTCAGTCAAACAAAAAAAGAAAGGAGGTACAAGAAATGAAAGCAAACACACTGAAGGGGATACTGAGCCTGGGGCTAGTAGCGCTGGTTGTCGTAACCAGCGCCGGATTTGCCTCGGCGGTTTACGCTGAGGATGCCAACGCCGATGCTGCCGAAGCCGACATCAAAGCCAGAGGCATCGGCACACTCACCGCCAAGGGAGATGGCATAGCCCTGCTGGGCGGCAGAGGCACCGTCGAGGTCAAAGGCAATGGCATACTGTGGATCAAGGACGTTGCCGGCGATGCTGTCATCGAGGTCAGCGGACACGGCAGCAAGCAAGAATTCCTCGATGGCTGGATCCAGTATGCAGGCTTCCACGGTGATGCCAGCGTGGAGGGGAGCAGGATTCGCGTAATCGTAGCTGGAGTAGACATCAACCTCTCTGCCGAAGGGCGCGGCCGGGTCATCCTCTGGGGGCATGGCACTTACGAAATCAACAGCCAATCAGGCGAGTGGCAAGCCGAACGTCTTGGCACACGAGTGAGGATTGCCCCGACAGATGCTTCCCTGACGCAGTAGCCGAAATCAGCAGCGATGGGAGCAGACACGGCAAGCCAGGGTAGTCCCTGGCTTGCCGTGTCTCAACGGACAGGCGCAGCATAGCACTCTAAGATATACAGAATTCTTTACGAAAATTTTACACAGATTTTACACAGGGGCAAAACCGACGCAACAATCCATGGTTATACTGAGAGTAGGCTGTAAAGTTGGCACCGCAACTGGGCGAACGGGCCACCATAGCCTGTAGCCAACTCTCAGTCAAACAAAAAAGAAGGAGGTTACACAGAAATGTGGAAAAGCCAAAAGTTCATTCTTGCCGCGGTATTGGCTGCCGTTATGGTCATCGGGAGCACCGCAGGCGTAGTGCTCGCTCAGGACGAAGAGCAAAACCCTGCTTCCCAGGGTCCACGTGATGCTTTAACAACACGCGTGGCTGAAATACTGGGTATCAGCCAACAAACGCTTAAAGATGCCTTCAAACAGGCCATCAGTGAATCGAGGCCTGAGAACCCACCGCAGCAGGGCCGGCGAGATGCCCTCACGGCACGAGTTGCCGAAAAACTGGGCATCGACCAGCAAGAGCTTGAAAATGCTACCAAGGAGGCCATCACCGAACTGCGTGAAGAAGCTCTCGACAACAGGCTTCAGAAACTAGTAGATGAGGATATATGGACCCAGGACCAAGCAGACGCCTACAAGGCGTGGTTAGAAGCAAGGCCGGATGTCCCCAGGCTTGGCCCAAGAAGTCTTTCCCCGAATCAGCCGGGCAACTGGAGACCTGAGGGGCCTGGTAGGTTCCAAGGCAAGTTTGGCCCAACAGATATTACCCCGAGTCCGTAACCTAGACCAAAGGCAACGGAAGAAACCATGCAAGCCAGGGAATTCCCTGGCTTGCTACCTTTCAACAGATAGGCACAGCAAAGCGCTTTAAGATATAATGACAGAAGCTAAGACCTCTCAGAGTTCAACTATGGAGGTTGGGGCATGACAACTATCCTGGTCGTCGACGATGAGCCGAACATTCTAGAACTTGCCAAGCTCTACATTGAGCAAGAAGGCTATCGCGTAGAAGGAGTCGGCAATGGCAACGACGCCCTGTCCAGATTGGACACCGCCAAGCCGGCTCTCGTTGTCCTGGACCTAATGCTACCCGACATCAATGGCTTTGAGATATGCCGCCAGATACGAAAGAAAAGCGATGTCCCCATCCTAATGCTTACTGCCCGAAAGGAAGACATCGATAAGATAGTGGGGCTTGAGCTGGGAGCGGATGACTATCTGACGAAACCATTCAATCCAAGAGAGTTAGTGGCTAGAATCAAGGCTATTCTTCGCCGCTACCAGGCTGGACTCAGACCCGGCCAAGCCATAGAGGTGGGTAATCTTCGGATCGATTCCTCCCAGCGTGAGGTAACCATAGATGGGCAACCCCTGACATTGCGCACCAAGGAGTTTGACCTGCTGGCGACCCTGGCTCAAAACTTGGGAATCGTCTTGACCAGAGAGCAACTCCTTGACATGGTTTGGGGAACTGATTACTACGGAGAAACGCGAACAGTGGATATTCACATCAACCACGTGCGGGACAAAATAAGCGGGTCGAACGCTTCAATAGAAACAGTTCGAGGTATAGGATACAAGATGGTGTTGAAATCTCAAGCAGTCACCAGTTGAGATGGAGTTTCTTATCGCAGTGACAAGTAACTGGTACAGATAGAGGTTCCACATGAGCCTGCGTACGCGCCTGATTCTCTCCTATATTCTGATTATAGTTCTCTGCCTCAGCGTAGTGGCTGCGGCTCTGCTAATACTGCTCCAGGACTATCGCGAAAGGCTAGCCATGGCGCGTCTGGCTGATATGTCAGTACCCGTATACGTCCAAGTCAGGGCTACAGCCCTGGGCCGAGTTTCCTTAAACCAGGCGTGGACGAATCTAGAAGAGCAGGCACAGGAGACCAACACCTACATCTTTCTGCTTGATACTCAAGGCAACGTCATCAAGTACGCCTCCCCTGAAGGAAGCTCCTCGGAATACGACCCCCCCACTCCACCGCCCGAAAAGCTATCCCCCGACAGGAAAAGGCCTTATCGTGGAACCTATGTTTCGTCCGAGGGAGAAGGCTTCATATTCGCCGCACACCCCCTCCCCGGATTGTTCAAATCCCGAAGCCCGACTGCTCCTGCAACTCTGGTCCTAGCCGTGCCTCGCGCAGAGGCTCTGGCCTTCTGGGCCGAGTTTGCCAAACCTTTCCTGTGGGCGGGACTCATCGCCTTGGGTGTCTCTATAGTGATTGCCATTCTCCTCGCCCGTTCCGTCTATCTCCCTATCCGGCGAGTGACAAACGCAGCCGAGGAAATAGCCCAAGGTCAATATAACCAAGAAGTTCCAGTAGCTGGCCCCAAGGAGGTTAGAGGGCTTGCCCTAAGTTTCAACCAGATGGCCAAGCAAGTGAAACATTCCCAGCAAATGCTGCGCAACTTTGTAGCCGATGTCTCCCACGAACTGAGGACCCCGCTTACTTCTATCAAGGGATTCTCCCAGGCCATACTCGATGGGACAGCTAAGGACAAAGAAGCCCAGCTCAAGGCTGCCCGCGTTATCGAGGATGAGTCCAAACGCATGATGCGGCTCGTAAATGAACTGCTTGAGCTTTCCAGACTTGAATCCGGGCAGGTGAACATGGTCAAAGAACCTACAGATCTAAAGGAACTCCTGCAGCAGTGCCGGGAGATTTTCACTATACGGGCAGAAGAGAAAGGTTTGCAATTCACAACCAACGTCGAGCCGTTGCCACCCGTAAATGGCGACATCGACCGCTTAGAGCAAGTCTTCAGCAATCTGCTAGACAATGCCTTCAAACACACCCCGGCCGGGGGTAAGGTTAGCATCGCTGCACGGCAACACTCCCCCAACTTTATTGAAGTTGCGGTGTTGGATACCGGCCCAGGCATTCCTCCCGAGCAACTACCCCACGTCTTCGAGCGCTTCTACCGAGTTGACGCTTCAGGAACCAAAACCGGCACCGGCTTGGGGCTAGCCATCGCCAGAGAGATAGTGCGGGCTCACGGGGGAGATATCAAGGTTAACAGCGTATTGGGCGAGGGGACGGAGTTCTTGGTCAGATTGCCCGTAAACTACTCAACCCAACATTCATAATGCTCCCCTGGCAGAAGGGAGTCAGAGGGGAAACAACAAATCCCAAATTACAAATACTAAACTCTAAACAATGTCAAAATTCAAATTTCCAAATTCAAAACCATAATGTTTTGGTCATTGGTGTTTGGGTATTTTGGATTTGTTTAGGATTTAGGAATTAGGATTTATCCGAACTTCAGACATGCCTAATTTGGCGCTTTTGCTTTGTTTGCAAGTTACTCATAGCTAGGGCACAATCCTCTTAATGCACATTGGTAACAATAGGGCCGCTGGGCCCTGCATATCTTCCTGCCATGTTCTATCAACAAAACATGAAGCTGATAGACATCACCGGGTGGGGCAAGGCTCTCCAGCACCTTATGGGCCCGTTCCACAGAGGACTTAGAATCAACCAGGCCCAGCCTCTTGGCAACACGAAAAACATGTGTAT
>JACNFS010000074.1 GCA_014384515.1 Dehalococcoidia bacterium
AGAAGGAGCAGGTTTTGGGCGGTCAGTTGCTCATGGCTGCCATTCCGCCAGGCAAAGAGGAACTAGCCACCACAACCAGATTTCTTAGCTTACAGCTTTCTAAGTTGGGAGTGGAAGTCAGGGTAGGCCAAAGGGCCACCGTTGAGTCTATCACTGAGATGAGGCCTGAGGCCGTGGTGGTAGCTACCGGGTCGTCAACGGTGCGTCCGGATATTGTGGGGGCAAGCTTGCCTCATGTGGCCATGGCCAGAGATGTTATCATGGATAGGAAGGCGGTTGGGCAGAAGGTAGTGGTTGTGGGCGGTGGGCGTGTGGGCTGCGAGACGGCGGAGCTTCTTGTAAGCCGGGCCAAAGAAGTCACTCTGGTTAGGATGACCGGTCACGGTCGCCTGGCTGGCGACATGGGCGTAATGACAAGAAGGCAATTCTTGGCCAAGCTGCGCCAATCCCCGATAGCTATCGAGGCCCATAGCCCTGTGGAGAGGATAACCAGAGAAGGTGTCATCATTGGCAAGGACGGACAATCTGTCTTGGTCGAGGCGGATAGCGTGGTGTTGGCCCCAGCGCCGGGCTCTGATAACCAATTGGCAGAGCAGCTGAAGGGCCTGGTCCCTGAACTGCATATCATTGGTGACTCTGCCGAGCCTCGTGGCATCGCTGACGCCATCCATGAAGGCTTCCGAGTCGCCTGCGAACTCTAGCCAGAAGATCGGGGATAATGAGACCAATTGTTGTTAGCACGCTCCTGTTGACGTGGGAGGATCGTCTTTGTCATAATGTAGCGTTGGAAGGAGGATATTCGTATGCTTGAACTAAAATTTGACAAATCAAAATGTGCAGACTGTAAAGCGGTTAGCTGCCTTGTCAAGTGCCAGTATATGGATTTTGACAAAGACACGGCGAAAGTAGAATGGCAGAAGGTAATCGATGGCGAAGATTGTCGCGTACTGCACGATTGCGTAACATGTTACTCGTGCGAGGAATACTGTCCCTTTGGAAACCATCCGTTCTACTTAATCGTCGAGCGGCAGGAAGAGAAGGGCATATTACCTGCACCGAGGCCTGTCATCACCATGTGGATCAACCAGTGCCAACCAGTAGGAAGGTTCATGGTGGGGAAAGTCGAGGAGAAGGCATTATCGTACTGCTTCTTACCAATATTCAATGAGTTGGTTAAGGGGAAGCTTTTTGACGGTATTTGGCCGTCTATGATTTTCGGTCAGGAGTTCTTCTGCAACGCTGTTTACCTGCATTATGCCAGGATGTCGGTAATAAAAGACAGGCTTCCCAAGATAGTGGAAAACATCGCCAAACAGGGAATCAAGGAACTCGTATGTCTCCACGACGAATGCTATGGCACCTTCACCTCGATTGCGCTGGCCTACGGTATCGAAGTGCCATTCAAGCCCATTCATTACTACGAATATCTACATGATAGGCTAAAGGAACTTAAAGCGGAAATAAAGCCGTTGAACGTTAAGGCGGCCTACCAGAGGAATTGCTCAGCCCGACTTATCCCGGAGACAGACCACTTTGTGGACGACATATTCGGCCTAATCGGGGTTGAGAGAGTTAAACGGGAGTACGACGGGGAGAATGGTCTGTGTTGTGCTGAGCTTATCAGGATGTCAAAAGGCCCCAAGCTGGCAGATGATGTGCAGAAAAGGAATGTAGACGACATGGTGAAGTTTGGAGCCGAATACTGCGTATTCAACTGCCCGGCTTGTTATGATTCCTTGGTTGAGAGGGTGATGAGAGCTGGCATAAAGCCAATCCGAATGATTGACCTATGCAAAGTGGCAATAGGGGAAGAGCAGTCTCAAAAACCAGCGCTGGAAGGTATGCCAGTACTGAAAGCAGCAATGGAGGGTAAGTAATATGAGTGACATCCATGAGGATCTAGCTAGGATAGTCGGCAAGAATTGGGTTTCAAGCCAGAAAGAAGAGCGATACTTATACGGCCGAGACCCTGGCCTGATGCCACCACATGAGCCAGAATATGTGGTGATGCCCAAGACAACTGAAGAGGTACAGGAGATAGTGAAGCTGGCAAACCGGGAGAAAGTGCCGGTGGTTCCCAAGGGCGCCGGTTTGTCGCTAACCGGCCTGGTTATTCCTCAGAGGGGTGGGATCCTGCTGGACATGAAAAGGATGGACAAGATTCTGGAGGTGAACGACAAAGCCGGATATGTCATCGTTGAAGGCGGTACCACCCACGCCACACTGAAAAGCCACCTAATGAAGCATTATCCCCACCTGAGACATAGCATGCCTGACTCACCACCGATAGCAACGATAGTAGCCAATGCGGTGATACATGGACAGGGGCGTTTGACCCAACAACATGGCTTCAACTCGGACATGGTTAGCGGATTGGAAGTTGTGTTGGGGACGGGGGAGCTTTGCAGAATCGGCTCGTGTGCGGTGTCCCAATATTGGTTCTCAAAAGGGCCTCCAATGCCTGATTTGACCGGACTGTTCTTGGGATGGTTTGGTACCACAGGCGTAATCACCAAGCTGGGTATGAAGCTTTATCCGTGCAAGAAGATCAGAGATGCTATGATGTTCTTAACCGACAGAGCAGACCTAGTCCCAGATATCATGCGCAAACTTGGTCGGACTGAGATGATGGAAGATATAGTTTCCTCGTTTGCACCACTGCCGCTGAGGCTTAAGGGGAATTTCAACATACTGATAATCATAACCGGGGACTCGGAGGAAGAGGTTGAGTTCAAGCGGAAGATGGCCTGGGATACACTTTGGGAGTATTTCGAAAGCCGTGATGGCGGCTTCCTGAGTGTGCCCCCGGATATGAAACCAGCCCTCCTGGCCATGCCGTCAAAGGATACAACCAGATTTGCTGACACGAGCAAGGGAGGCGGATTTGAATACAGCGGGCCTATCACTCCAATTGAGAAATATCCGGAGTTTATTGCAAAACTGGAAGAATTGGCTTCCAAGTATAAACTGTTCTATGCTTCCTCAGCGCGAGTCATTGATGGGGGGCACTCGATGATGTTTTCCTTCTCTTATACGTTCAATCGGGCCGATCCTGATTCGATGGTGAGGGTTAAGACAGCCCTGGATGAAGCCGCCGAGTTCGCTCTGGAGCAAGGAGGGGTCATCTGGAAGCCGAACATAGACGAACAGAAAATGGTAATGGAAAGGATGGATCCAAACACGCTTAAGCTCATGATGAAGCTGAAAGAGCTCTTGGACCCCAACGGAATCATGAATCCAGGAAATTGGGAGGCAAAATAATGCAGCAATATGCTAGCCAAATCCACAGATGCTTTAGATGCGGGTACTGTAAGTTCCCTACTGACTATTCGAGCTTCAATTGTCCTTCCTACAGAAGGTTCCGCTTTGATAGCTATTCCACCGGCGGAAGGTTGTGGCTCATCTATGCTTGGTTAAAGGGTGAAGTCGAGTGGTCTGAGCACCTTGCGGACATTCTATACGCTTGCACAACGTGCAAGAACTGCACCGAGCAGTGTCCGATGAAGTTCGCAGGAGACATCGTTGACTGGATTGTCGGAGCCAGAAGCGACATGGTTGAGAAGGGCAAGATACCACCGCGGGTAGCGCGTTTCTTCGAGGCCGTCCATGGATATGGAAATCCGTTGAAGTTGCTCAGGAGTGACAGGGATGCCTGGGCTGATGGCACAAAGAGATATGAGCCGGGTGACGAATACCTTTTCTACGTGGGTTGTCTCGGCTCATACGATGAGAATGCGCAGAAGATGTCTAAGAGCCTTGCCGAGTTGTTGAACAAGGCAGGAGTATCCTTTGGAATTCTGGGCAGCGAAGAGGAGTGCTGTGGTAACGAGATATATATGCTTGGTGAAATGGGGCTATTTCAGGTATTGGCTGAAAAGAACACTCAACAATTCAAGGAGCTTGGTGTAAAAAAGATAGTCACACTCTCACCACATGCCTATAATGTTATGAGAAACAATTACTCCGCAGCAGGGGCGAACTTCCAAGTGTATCATTATACTCAGCTGCTATCCGATTTGATTAAGAAAAACAAGATAAAACTCTCGCAGAACAAGGCTAAAGTCACTTATCAGGACCCTTGTTTCCTCGGCAGGTATAACAAAATATATGATGAACCGAGGCAGATCTTGCAAAGCATCCCGGGAATTGAACTGATAGAGATGGAAAGAAATCGACAAGATGCTTTCTGCTGTGGCGGCGGCAGCGGCAACTTTGTTATGGACCTCTTGGCGGGAAGCGAAGACAGTCCCGGCAGAGTCAGAGTCAGAGAAGCCTATGAGACTGGAGCTGATACCTTAGCAGTTGCCTGTCCCAGCTGTTTGACAATTTTCACGGATGCCGTAAAAACTGAAGACCTAGACGAGAAGTTGACTGTTAAGGGCATTTCCCAGATTGTGATGGAATCCTTATCTTCCAAGTAGCGTAAGCTGCCGCTCTATAAGCCTTTGCCAAGAATATAAGTAATGAGGTCAGCCAGGCGGCAGCTGTAGGCCCACTCGTTGTCATACCAGGCCAACACCTTCACCATATTGCCACCGATGACCATAGTGCTCGGGGCATCGAAGATAGAGCTAGCTGGATTGCCTTTGAAGTCTGTGCTAACCAGTGGTTCATCGCAGTACTCTAGAATCCCTTTAAGTTGACCCTGAGCGGCAGCCTGGAAGGCCTGGTTGACCTGCTCAGCCGTCACCTCTTTATCCAAATCAGCCACAAAGTCACACAGGGAAACGGTGACCACTGGTACTCTGAGAGCCATCCCGTGTATCCTTCCCGTCAGTTCCGGGATAACCATGGTTACGGCTTTGGCAGCTCCGGTAGTTGTCGGTACCAGGTTCACACCCGCTGCGCGTGCCCGGCGCAGGTCTTTGTGGAACATGTCGAGAAGCCTCTGGTCGTTGGTATAAGCATGAATGGTAGATAGCAGCCCCTTGCTTAGTCCGAAATTATCATGTAACACCTTGACCACCGGGGCGATGCAGTTGGTGGTGCATGAGGCGTTGGAGATGATGCGGTGGTGTGAGGCGTCGTATTTGTCCTCGTTTACGCCCAGAACAATGGTTATGTCCTCATTCTTGGCCGGCGCCGAAATGATGACCTTCTTGGCTCCGCCCTGGAAGTGGGCAGCTGCCTTGGTGCCATCGGTGAAAAGCCCGGTAGACTCAATTACTACCTCCACCCCATAGTCTTTCCACGCAATCTTGCCCGGGTCACGCTCAGCCAGGACTTTCGTCTCCTTGCCATCAACGACGATAGCATCATCTTTTGCCTCCACCTTTCCAGGATAGATGCCGTAAGTGCTATCGTACTTGAGCAGGTGGGCGTTGGTTTTAGCATCGGTGAGGTCGTTGACAATAGCTACCTCAAGCTTGTCGCCATAATGCTGACTTATCGCCTTAAAAGCTAATCTCCCAATCCGTCCGAATCCATTGATTCCAATTTTCGCTGCCATTTGCGCTTCCTCCCTTGAGATTATTTTATCGTCATTGCGAGGAGCACTAGCGACAAAGCAATCTGTTCCCTCTCCCTTGATGGGAGAGGATTATGGTGAGGGTGATGTGAGATTGCTTCGCCTTCGGCTCGCAATGACAGACAGAATTAGTCCTTATTATAGCTTGCTCTTACCTTAGTTCCAATCCCCCCTCTTATATTCCATTCCGCCACGATGTCCATTCTCTTGGGCTTCACAGCATTGACCAGGTCATCCAGTATTCGGTTGGTTGCCTCCTCATAGAATGTTTCGACCATTCTGTAGCT
>JACNFS010000067.1 GCA_014384515.1 Dehalococcoidia bacterium
CACTGCGGATGTATTCCAGGCAGAGGCGATCTGCTGGTAGGTGTAACCTCGCTCGTGGCGAAGTATAACGGTGTAAGGAACAAAGGGCACGTAGTATCCAAGCTTGTTGACTTAATTACAAGCGCGGAAACGGTTTATGCCTGCGGTATAACCGCTGCTTTCAAGGGTGTGGGAACTCCGTCAGGTCTATACGCACCCGCTGTCATTTACAGCAACACGGGGAAACTGATTGAGTCAGAGAACACAACTGCTATGATCACACCTGTGGCAGACATATGTGGTGGAATACTCTGTACCATCCCTTCAGAGGCTGATTACTTCTCGCCAAATACTCGCGATTATATGAAGAAGTACCTTAAGGGTGCAGTGGACGTGGATGCGGAAGACCGAATCAAAGCCATTCATCTGGCTGCTGACCTCACAATAACCAGAAACGCAGCCGCCGGGGCAGCGGCCGAGGTGATGGGAGCAGGTTCCCCCGAAGCTCAAAGAAGGGCTATCCACAGCGATTATGACTTTGAGAAAAGAGAAGCACTTGCCAAGCGACTGGCTAATATCGAAACATGAATGTCAAGGTGAATTGAGAATGCCTTGGTTTCGAAAAAGGTAACGTGTGTGTTCTGTAACGTGCCTCGAGCTGCGGACATTACCTTTGGATTGACCAAATCTGGAGCGTGATTATGCGAGAACCTTTAATTGCCGGTAACTGGAAGATGAATACTAATCTCACTGAAGCTAGAAATCTTGTGCGGGCGATGCTGGGTGAATTGGATGGGATAGCCCACGTGGAAAAGGTGGTCTGTCCACCTTTTATCTCCTTGCCTGCCATAAAGGAACTAATCAAGGGCACGTCCATCGAACTCGGTGCTCAGAATATGTATTTTGAGGATAAGGGCGCCTATACCGGCGAAATCTCGCCCCTTATGCTCGTTGATTTATGCGACTTTGTCATCATCGGCCACTCGGAGCGCAGGCAGCACTTTACCGAAACAGACGAGATCGTCAATAAGAAGGTAAAAAAGGCCCTGGATGTCGGGCTTCGGCCTGTTTTGTGTGTTGGTGAAAGTCTTGAAGATAATGAGGCTGGTAGAACCGATAAAGTAATTACCGGACAAGTGCAGGCGGCGCTGGCAGGAGTGAGCTCTACCAGTCGGTTGGCCATTGCTTATGAGCCGATCTGGGCCATTGGCACCGGTAGGGCAGCTACCGGTAAACAAGCCAGTGCCACTATCAGTCTGATCCGCAGCACTGTTGTTAGTCTCTGGGACAACGACACAGCTCAAGCCGTACGCATACTTTACGGTGGCAGCGTTACCAGCAGTAACATAGCTGAATTCATCGCCGAGCCTGAAATCGATGGAGCCCTGGTCGGCGGCGCTAGCCTAAAGGCGAATGAGTTTGTGAGTATCGTCAACCAAACAGCCGCCATCAAATCAACCCAATGAAGTGCCTCGTTGCTGTTATCGGTCCGACAGCGGTAGGCAAAAGTCGGCTTGCTCTGCGTCTAGCCCAAGATTTCGATGGCGAGATAGTAAACAGCGATAGTCGTCAAGTTTACCGCTATATGGACGTCGGCACTGCTAAGCCGAGTTCCGCTGACCGGTCTCTCATTCCACATCATCTTATTGATATAATCAATCCTGACGAGTCTTTCAGCCTGGCTGTCTACCACAAGTTAGCCGGTGAGGCAATTGAAGATATCCAGCAGCGATGCAAGCTTCCCCTCCTAGTCGGAGGTAGCGGACTTTATGTTTGGTCAATAATAGAAGGCTGGAAGATACCACAGGTACCTCCCAATGCTCAACTCAGACATGGACTTGAGACCAAAGCCAAGGAGGAAGGCGTCTATGCTCTTTATCAAGAGCTTGAGAAGGCGGATCCTGTGGCTGCAGCCGAGATTATGCCAACAAATCTGCGACGAATCATCAGGGCTCTGGAGATATGTCAGGCAACGGGGCAACCTGTCTCCCAGCTATGGCAGAAGCAAGCCCTTCCTTTTCCAGTCCTGATTATTGGCTTGACTACGCGAAGGGACGATTTGTACCACAGGATTGACTCTCGGGTAGAAGAGATGGTAAAACAGGGGCTAGTTGATGAAGTGAAAGATTTGATGGCAAGAGGCTATAGTCTGGACTTACCTTCTATGTCAGGCATTGGCTATCGGCAAATAGGCATGTTTCTTCGGGGAAACTTGGACCTGCCTACAGCCGTCCAAAAGATGAAATATGAGTCACATCGCTTCGCCCGTCGCCAATATGCCTGGTTTCACTTGAATGATGCTAGAATTCACTGGTTTGATGTGTGCGACGATGTGCAAGAGAAAGTAAATAACTTGGTGAAAGCTTTTCTAGCTAGTCTTCAGGATAAGAGAATCAGTCATGACAGAGACTGTTTGTTTTGTAACCCTGAGCGATAGCGAACGGTATAGATTCTTCGCTCCGCTCAGAATGACAGGTGGGTGATGAACTTCGCTAAACTGCAGGCTACGGGAAACGACTTCATATTAATAGACGCCCGAAATATGGAGCGAGACTGGGCAAAGCTGACTCAAGACATGTCCCACCGCCATTTCGGTATAGGTGCCGACGGCTTAATTCTAGTGATGGTTTCAAATGGTGCCACCGTAAGAATGCGCATGCTTAACCCCGATGGCTCTGAGGCTGAAATCTGTGGCAACGGCCTGAGATGCTTCGCTAAGTACGTCATTGATAGACAAATAGCTCCTGGGCCAAGCTTAACCGTGGAGACAATGGCAGGCAGTAGAACAGTCCAGGCTTTTTTGTCTCAAGGCAAAGTTCATCAGGCCAGAGTGAACATGGGCGTACCCCGCTTCGGCGCTAAGGATATACCTGTGGTGATGGGTGAGCCGGAAAAGGGTAGGGGAGAAGTTGACATAATGCCAATACTCGACTATGCTTTAGATGTGCACGGGAAGAAGTTAACTCTGTCATTCGTGTCCATGGGCAATCCTCACGCCGTAGATTTCGTATCCCAGCCAGTAGCCGATTTTCCTCTGTCTGAAATAGGACCGCAGGTAGAAAGGCATCCCATATTCCCGGAGCGAGTAAACTACGAGGTGGCCAGAGTTCTGAATCGAACAAAAATAGAGGCAAGGGTCTGGGAGCGGGGAGTTGGGGAAACTCTCTCCTGTGGCAGCGGCGCATGTGCCATAGCTGTAGTCGCTAGGCTAAAAGGTTACACAGGTGATGAAGTTGACATAATGCTGCCAGGTGGGGAGTTGATTGTGGCCTGCGACGAGGCAGGGGAGGTATATCTTACGGGTCCAGTAGAAGAGGTTTTTGACGGAGAGTGGCTGAGATGAAATTGTCGCATCGGCTTGATAAGCTACCTCCATACCTATTTGTGGATATTAATCGAAAGATTGCTGAAAAACGAGCCAGGGGAGAGGATATAATCAGCTTTGCTGTTGGCGACCCTGACATGCCGACACCCCAGCAGATCCTAGAGCGGCTATGTCAGGCGGCTCATGACCCGGCTAATCATCGCTATCCGGAGACCGCTGGACTGCCTGAACTTCGCCAGGCTATTGCCCGGTGGTACCAGAGACGTTTTGGAATAACGCTTGACCCAAGCAAAGAAGTGTTGCCACTCATTGGCTCCAAAGAGGGCATCGGGCATATATCTTTCTGCTTCATTGACCCTGGCGACATAGCTTTGGTGCCAGACCCTGGGTATCCCGTGTATTCCATGAGCACATTACTGGCTGGCGGCGAGCCTCATTTGATGCCGTTGACTGAGGACAACGATTTCCTGCCGAATTTGGAAGCTATTCCCAAAGCGGTAACGACGAAGGCTAGGCTTCTATGGTTAAATTACCCCAATAACCCCACCGGAGCAATTGCTGAGCTGGATTTCTTTCAAAAGGCGGTACATTTTGCCGGGAAACATAATCTGGCGATATGTCATGATGCTCCTTATACCGAAGTTGCCTTCGATGGCTATCGCCCACCAAGCTTCCTACAGGTGCCTGAGGCTAGAGAGGTTGGCATTGAATTCCATTCTTTGTCCAAGACCTATAACATGACCGGCTGGCGGATAGGTATGGCTGTCGGCAACGCTCAGATGATAGATGCCTTGTTTCGCTTTAAGTCCAATCTGGACTCAGGCATTCCCCAGGCCATCCAGCGAGCCGCTATTGAAGCTTTAGATGGTTCGCAGGACTGCATTGCGGAGCATAACTCTGTTTACCAGCGACGCCGGGATAAATTAGTTAAAGCTCTCAATAGCATAGGTTTAAGAGCCAGGCTGCCCAAAGCCAGCTTTTATATCTGGGCAAGGATCCCTCAAGGCTATACATCAGTAGACTTCACCACCGAGCTGCTGGACAAGGCCAATGTGGCAGTTACCCCAGGGGTTGGCTATGGTAGTGTCGGCGAAGGTTACATTCGCTTGTCGCTCACCCTGCCCGACGACCGCCTTGAGGCAGGCATAGGCCGGCTATTGGATTGGCACGAGTCCCGAAGAGAGTAAGTTAACATAACGTTTTGAGGCATGAGACAAGCTTTGCATACTACCCAAACTGAAGTCGAGAAGGCTTTTTTGGTCGGAGTTGAAACCAGAGCCTCTGCCGATGGCTGGCGTATTGACAGTTCTCTGGAGGAATTGTCGTATCTGGCTCAGGCAGCCGGTGCCGAAGTAGTTGGCAGGCTGACGCAAAAGTTGAAGAAACCTTCTGCTACTCACTATTTGGGCAGGGGAAAGCTCAAGGAGCTACTCAATCTGAGAGAAGAGTGTCCATATACTGTGGTCATTCTTAACGATGAGCTGTCACCACGCCAGCAGAGAAACCTAGAGGACGCCCTCGAGGTTAAGGTCATCGACCGAACAGCACTGATCCTTGATATCTTTGCTAAGCGGGCTCAAACTCGGGAAGGTCAGCTTCAGGTGGAATTAGCTCAGCATCAGTATCTTTTGCCACGGCTCGCCGGGCAGTGGAGCCACCTTGAGCGTCTCGGTGCCGGCATCGGCACCAGAGGTCCTGGCGAATCGCAGTTGGAAACTGACCGTCGTCTTATCCGTAATCGAATCCATCGGCTTCAAACCCAAATAGAGGCGGTAAGGCGGCACCGGGCACTTTATCGGCAAAAACGCCGAAAGAGCCAAATTCCCATTGCTGCAATGGTTGGCTATACCAACGCTGGCAAAAGCACTCTGCTGAATGCTTTGACGCAGGCTGGTGTCTTAGTGGAAGACAAGCTCTTCTCCACTCTCGACCCGGTGGCCCGTCGCTTGGCCTTGCCTGATAACCGGAACTTCTTGCTCGCCGACACCGTTGGCTTCATTCACAAACTGCCGCTATCCATCATTGCCGCTTTTCGAGCTACGCTCGAGGAATTGGCGGAGGCTAACTTGCTCTTGCATATAGTTGACATAACTCATCACAATGCCGCTGAGCAGTTCCAGACCGTAGAGGAAATCCTGGCTGACCTTCACCTCGACAAAAAGCCTCAGATTGCAGTTCTCAATAAGATGGATTTGGTAGTGCAAAGTGAGAACGACCTGACTGAGCTGACGGCTCCTCTTAAGTTGCCCAACGACAGGGCAGTGCCAGTCTCGGCCCTGAAAGGCTGGGGGCTGGATAAGCTCCTGGACAAAATTGCTGCCTGTCTGGCTTGAACTCCTCAAGTCGCGCTAACCAGAGGTAGCCCCAACTAGGGAAGAATAGAAAATGGCTGGTGTTGATGAGAACCAATGCCGCAGCTAGTAGCCACGATTGATTAT
>JACNFS010000031.1 GCA_014384515.1 Dehalococcoidia bacterium
CAATTATGTGTTTTCTCCATTTCGTGTTAAGCGAAATCAGCCTATCCCAGATAAGGATTTCGTCTAAAGCCAAAACGTCGGTTAGTCTTGCTTTACACCAAACCATGGTTTTCTTAACACCACGCCCTTTCGACTATGAAATTCCCCGGATAGGAAGCTTAGAGTTCTGGATGCTGGGCGGTAACTTGCTCCACCTGCTCAATAAGTCTGTCCAAGTTTGAGGCAGCCAAGGATAGCCCTAGCTGTTTTAGTTCGGTATAGTCTAATCCTCTGAATAGTCGTTGCCCGGCCACCAGTGCCATCTCATCGTAGATAGCTGGCCATTCCTTTCCCCGCCGTTCTACACAGAAGAGAATGAACTCGCCAAGTTGTGCGTCCGGAGAATTCATAAGCCCCAATAACAATAAACGCTCTTTGACTCACAATGTTACAGGAATTAGGCCTTAGCTCCATAACCAACCTCAAAACCAGCGACCCGCGAATGGTATTATAAAGGACTTGTAACAAAAGCTCGGTTTTTCTGTTTACTAATATAGAGAAAGGAGAAGCGGCAAGCTGGAGAAGGAGGTCTAGTTATTCAGTTTCCTAGTGCATTGCCGCAGTTATGGTTGTCAAGACCTCCCACATCGTTATGTCAATGGAATAATTGAAGCTGGAACGGCCAAACTGTTAAACTCTAGTGGACGGGATTCTTCGCGGATTGGATATGCACGTACAACAGTCACAGGATTGGCTGATCCAGCGAGCAGTTGAGCGTGATCAAGCAGCATTTGCTACCCTATATGATAGTTATATGGACCGAGTCTACAGACATGTTTATTACAGGGTATCCAATCAGATTGATGCTGAGGATATCACCCAGGAGGTTTTCATAAGAGCCTGGAAAGCTATCAATAAGTACAAAAGGACAGGAGCGCCGTTTGTGACCTGGCTACTTGCGATTGCACACAATTTAATAGTCGACCACTACAGAGCCAGAAAGAACCTCGTCTCTCTGGAGGAGGCGGAAGCCTCCAATCAGACTGCTGAGGCAAGCCCAGAGGCAATGGCTGAGGCCAGCCTTACCAAGGACTATGTTAGACGTGCTGTGTTGAAACTCAAAGGGGAAAAGCAAAAGGTTATCCTAATGCGCTTCATTGACGGTCTCAGCTATGGGGAAATCGCCAAGGTGTTGAACAAAAGCGAGGGAGCAGTCAGGGTAATACAATGTAGAGCCCTCAACGACCTAAGACACATGCTAATGTGGAGTGAATAGGCGGCAATGAAGAAAGAAGACATAATTGCCAACTGCATAGACGAGATTCAAGCCGGCAAGTGTACCTTGGAAGATTGCCTGGCCAGATATCCCAGCCTCAGCGATGAGCTACGACCGCTGCTCAAGATCGCCATGGGCATTCAACCTGAAGCGGCAACTCCATCCCCACAGTTCAGACAGCGCGCCAGAATCCGCTTACTTCAGGCAATGCAAGCCCCGGCAGCTAACCGCGGACGCGCGGGACTGGACATATTCGGTTGGCTCAAACCACCAGCACCGGGAAGAAGGCTGAGTTATGCTTTGATTGTTGCCACTGTTGTATGGGCATTAATTGTTGCCGGCGGCACCACCGTACACGCTTCTCAGGATAGCCTGCCTGATGACACCTTGTACCCGGTAAAGACAGCAGTTGAAAACCTCCGGCTTGCTGTTGCGCGGACTCCTGAAGCCAGAGCCAGTCTACATTTAGAACTGGCCGAGCGTCGCGTCCAAGAAGTAGCTGCCCAATCAAGCCTGGGAAGAACAATGAGTACTTCTGCCTTGGAAGAGGTTGCTGTACAGACTGATGCTGCCATTAGAGAGATAGGCAGCATACCGCCAGAAGATAGCAAGGCTTTGGTGGGTGAACTTTCGAAATCTACCGTTAACCAGCAGGTAGCACTAGGTCAAATCTCAGAAGCAGCGCCCGAAGCC
This sequence comes from Dehalococcoidia bacterium, assembly GCA_014384515.1. Lineage (GTDB taxonomy): Bacteria > Chloroflexota > Dehalococcoidia > GIF9 > UBA5629 > JACNFS01. The sequence goes on from JACNFS010000031.1 coordinate 1,949, forward strand.
GCTCAGCAAGCGCTACAGCAAGCTCTTGATGCAGCGCGGCGCGGGAATCTGATAGCCAAGGTGGCCCATGGCAATCCGGCTTGTCTCAGCAGTTTGCCTTCGGTATCGGATGAGAAACTGGAAGCAGCCTATTTCGAGCTTGAGGGTACTTTGCTTAGCGCTGAAGGTGGGACCTGGAACGTAGGCGGGCTGCTGCTCAAGAACGTCAATTCACCCCAGGGAACTCCTCCCATAGGTAGCAGGGTGGACATAGAAGGCCTTGCCCAAGCTGACGAAATATTCATTAGCAAAATTGAATATGAAGAGGAGATAGACGATCAAGTTAGGATTGAGGGGGTTTTTGGGGGTACGAGTTCAGATGGAACAGTCTGGTATGTCGGCGGCCTCTCCATTGGCCAGCCCCAAAACATTATTCCCCCTCCGCAGGGAAAACAGGTAGAGCTTGTGGGTATTATTCAGAACGGTGCCTTTATTGTCTCCAAAGTTGCAACTGAGGAGGCCAAAAAAGGAAGGGTTGAAATCAGCGGGGTCCTGGTTGGGGTAAATGTCGACGAAAGTACTATTGCTGTAGAGGTCGCCGGTGCTCAAGTCACTATAAATATCAGCAAAGCAGTCATCAAAGGCGCGGATGGACAGCCGTTGACATTGCTTGACCTGGAGCCACTGGTAGGGAGAGATACCAAAGTTGCCCACCCCTACGTGAAAGATGGTCTCCTTTATGCCAAAGAGGTCTATGTAGATGTAGAGCAGGAAGCAAGACCGGCTGATGAGGAGCGGGATGATGAAGAGGATAAGGACAAGGGCAAGCAGAAGGAAGAGGGCGAGGATGAGGAGCAGGAGGAGGATAAGGTCAAGGACAAAGGGAAGGATAAGGATAGGGGCAAGGACAATGGTGTGGATGAGGACCAGGAGCAAGCTGATGATGAGGAGCAGCAGGAGGAGAAAGATAACGCCAAGGGTGAGAGCGACGACGAGGGGCAGGCTGATGATGAGGAGCAACACCAGAACCAGGATAAGGATGAGAACCAGCAGCAGGAGCAGGACGCTGAGGAGGAGCGTAACACGCGGCGATGGTGGAACTGGTGGCAGCATCATGACAACGATGAAGAGTTGAATGATAATGAGGAGGATGAGGCAAAGGGCAAGGATAAGGGCAAGGACAAAGAGAAGGGGAAGCCATAAGGACGGGGGACGAAAAGCGGGGTGATGATGAGGGTGAGGCAGATTAGAGAAGTATTTCGGAAGATGGCCACATTCACACTGTGGCGAAATCTGTGCCGCTTAAGCCAACTGTGTCAAAGTGTCTCCGGTCTAGAAGGAGCAGGTCTAATCGACGGACATCGAACAGTCCCACGACCGGGAAAACGAGGCAAAGTCTCAGACAGAACAAGGTCAACGGCATTGCTATCGGCCTATTTGTGCGCCTTTTTGAGGCATTTCCTAGCTATGCCTGAGATGAGCGTGGATAGGGACTGAAATCGGCCGGCCAATTCTTTGAGGCGGATCCCCTTTGCATGACTTGTCAAATCAAGATTCTCGGTAACGGGATCCCATGTGTAATTCGGGTGGACACCCAATGGAAATTCAATGGGAGTCGATAAGACTGGTTGTTCAGCGGTATCGGGCCTGCTTTCGATTTCCGGTGATGACCCAATACCCATTCCAATTGGCTGACGCCATATGGCGCCATCATCCTCGACTATGGGCTTGCCGGCAAGTGTCCATTCTTGTCGGCAACTGTGGCAATAAGCGTGACCTAGCAAGTCTATATCAGTGGTTCCGCCGCATATCGGGCAGGGAGAAAGTAACTCCTTCAGCCTGGGCACTTCAGTGGCCTCGGCCGCTCGACTTTCAACTTCAACCGCTCCCATTGTGTGTTCCTCCTCAATCTGTTTAATTCAGCAGTCAGCACGGTGTAGCGAGAACGATGCCAGAATACAATTGGCTCGCTATTGCCTGCTACTACCGCCTCCCTCCATGACCGACCCCGCTCATTTGACTAACGGGAATAGGACAGAAAAGTCACAACCATTGTTTACTCAGTTGCGATACACAATCTTAAGTCGAAATTTGTCCTTATCGCTCTCCAAGCCCAAACTTACGTTACACCAAGTACCAGAAACACAAGAAGAAAACCAGAGACGCAAGCAAGAAACTACCAAGTATAGCCACAAGCTCTTTGTTCATTTGTTAACTCTTCGCGGCCCTCTGGCTTTCAAAGCATATAACGAGAAAACCGAGCATTTGTTACACATCAACGCTTAACTAACCGAAATGGCAGCGGCTCACCTGGGTATGCCCTATTGCATTTGAGCAGACTACAGAAACCGTGGAAACCCTGACTAGCAAATCGACGAATTATCCAGTAAGCCTGGACAAGCCTTGCGATTTCGCCATCCGTCGTTTGAGGCTCACCGGGGGACTTTTCACGACGATTGATAAGGATAACCGTTGGTGCTACCATGTTGATGGGACTGTTCGAGAAGGCAGGGCAGATTCAGCAAAGACCGAGTTTGTGTATCAGTAGTTTCCATATCGGAGAAACTGGTCAAGGAGGGAGCACCCAGGATGATTCCGCTATTTGAGCATTACCCGCCGCTGGGACACAGACTTCCCTACGTATCTTTGGGCGAATTCCCAACCCCAGTACAGAAGCTTCAGCACCTGGGTAAGGATATGGGCCTAAATCATCTTTATATAAAGCGGGACGACTTGAGTGGCAAGGTTTACGGGGGCAACAAGACACGAAAGCTAGAGTTTCTTCTGGGTAATGCTCTCAGCACTAAGGTAAAGGAGGTCTTGACTTTTGGCTATGCCGGCTCCAATCATTGCCTGGCTACGGCCATCTATGCACAACAGGTAGGACTAAGGAGCATCTCTATGCTGATGCCTCAGCCTAATGCTCACTATGTCCGCCGCAATCTTCTTATGAGTCACTACTGTGGAGCAGAGTTTCACCAATACGTGAGTATCCCGTTCGTTGCCCTGGGGACTATTTACCAATTTCCACGGCATGGACTGAAGCGCGGACGTTTTCCCCAATTCATTCCTCCCGGCGGATCTTCACCCCTTGGCACAGTCGGTTTCGTCAATGCGGCGTTTGAACTCAAAGAACAAATCATGAAAGGGGAAATACCTGAGCCCGATTACATCTATGTTGCCTCAGGTACCACGGGCACAGCGGTTGGGCTAATGCTTGGGCTTCGGGCTGCTAGCCTCAAAAGTCGGGTAATCTCTGTGCGGGTGGCTGACGAGCAGTTTGTCAATGTAAGAAAAATGGCCAAGCTCTTTCATAAAACCAACTCCTTACTTTGTTCCCTGGACCCATCATTTCCTAAGTTCCAGTTCTCTGAGAAGGATGTAGACCTTAGACACGGCTTTTTTGGACAACAGTATGCCCTTTTCACGAAGGAAGGAATGGAAGCTGTAACCCGCATGGAGAAAACCGAGGGAATTAAGTTGGAAGGAACTTATACCGGTAAGGCATTTGCTGGCCTAATCGACGACGTGGAAAAACGAGATTTAGAAGATAAAGTGCTCCTGTTCTGGCAGACCCACAACTCTCGGGATTTCTCAGAGGCTATAGCCACCGTTGATTATCACCAGTTGCCTCAACCATTTCATCGCTATTTCGAAGAAGAAGTGCAGCCACTGGACACACATTCTTGAAAGAGAGCAAGGCGCTTGCCAGCCTCATTGGCTGCCTCTCGTCGCAGGAACTGCGGCTCAATACTCTAC
>JACNFS010000135.1 GCA_014384515.1 Dehalococcoidia bacterium
GTGCCCAAAGAGAGTTCCTGACAGTCTATGCTCAGGAGTGCAACCAGTGGGGATATACGTGGCCTTTCGATACGGAAGACGTGGCATAGCCTGCGAAAACTTACCCTAGCGGACTGCAGACCGCCACACTCGGCATAACCAAACACTTGGCTCTATCCTCCCCAGGGTAGGGGCATTTTTTGGAAATATGTCCCAAAACACAAAACTATGGTGTAATTGAGAAGGGCTAAAATAGCTTATGAGAATGGCAATTCTGGCAAGTAATCACCGATGATCATCACCGAATTTGATAGGAGGTCACAATGAACATAGAGATAAGAGAGTCCATTGCATGGGTTCTTACAGGTGTTGAATTGCTTTTCATAATTTACGAGCATTTAATTCACCGTGACTTCAAGAACAAGGTTAAGGGGTGGCACGCTTGTGTCAATGGGATAGCACATACCTGTACCAGCTTAGAAAAAGACTGTGAAGGAGATAAGATAAGGTCAGTCGCAGCCGCTGGTGCAGCAGTAAAGATGATTGCCTTACAGGCACATACCCTTGATGCAAGCATGAAGGCTGCGGTGGAGAGACCTACACTCTTAAAAAGGTTGATTAGAGAAAATTGAGAGGAGGGAAGGTAACATGAATCGTGGAACACTTTCATTGTTTACTGGTGCTGGTTTTACCTACAACTTCGGGGCTCCTTTAGCCCAAACAATGTGGTCGTGGATCTTTAACCAACCGCGAATTCAGTCTTCCCGGAAGCTAGTACGGCTACTGCAGAACAACCTCGACTACGAGGGCGCATACTACTCCGTCATGACCGGTGGTTACACCGATGCTGAAAAGGACGCTATGCGACTTGCCATGTCTGAAGCCTACGAAAAGGTCGATGAGATAGTGAGGAGCCCCGAGATCGGCGAGTGCACGATACACGGGGTTAACATCGAACGCGTCCAGAAATTGATAGCTGGGTTCGCGGGTAGCACCGGGAATCCAGGTTACTTTTTTACACTTAACCAAGACTTGTTTATTGAGAGAAATTACTACAATGGACCGAAGCTTCATGTCCCTGGCGTTCCTCCAGATAGGCGCTGGTTTGATGTGAATTACTTCGTCCCGTTGAGCGCTAGAGACTTCAGACGAATACCAGGTCAAGAAGAACTCGAAGACATAAAGAGAAATCCACCTGTGTCCCCGTTCTATTACATAAAGCTACATGGCTCATATAACTGGAGATCCGACGAGCAATCTGAATATATGGTCATCGGCCGCAACAAAGACGAGATGATCGACCGAGAACCTTTACTCGCGTGGTATCTCAGCGTTTTCAAAGAGGTGGTATCTTCTGACAACGCGCATCTAATGATTATCGGCTATAGCTTCAGCGACGCGCACATCAATGGAATCATAGCTTCAGCAGTCAGAAAGCGGGGCTTAAAGCTTCACATCATCTCACCTCAATCCCCAAAGTCACTGCGTGATTCATTGAAAGAAAAACCTCAGATTGACGGGTTATGGGAGGGCCTGAGTGGCTACTATCCCTACAAGCTAAAAGAAATATTCCCCACTGGCCACAGTGAAACGGAGATCTGGAAAGCAATTGAAGAGCAGTTCTTCCGTCGGGAACTATAGAGCCAATGCAACCCATTTCACTGCCTCCCAACTTCAGACTATATATCTTATGTATTTTTAGGGCATACTGAAGGGCCCTCTAAAGGCTTGGGGGGCTTGAATGATCATTCTTAACCGGCACTGAGTCCTCGTTGGCTTCTCCGCTGTAGTGTCTCCCCAGTGCCCTGTTCCTGATTGTCGCGCTTGCCTACGTTTATAATGTGTGCTAAAATAACCTTGGCTGTGGCCGGGACAGGCAGCAGAGAACGCGTCCCTTGTAATCCCCTACCAGAGCGGTTATGTCAAATCGGAGGAGTAAGTCAGATGTCTAGGTTGTTGCACGGTTGTCTCAGATTAACGATTGTGGCTCTACTGGTAGCCCTGGTCACCAGCGTGGCGTTTCTAGCGGGCTTTGCGGTGCGGGCCTCCCTAACACCTGGTCCCACTACTGTGGCTGCGGGGCCTGCTGGCAGTGAGGAAAGAGCCTTCCGCGTCTTCTGGGAGGCCTGGCATATTTTGGAACACGATTTCTACGGTGACCTGCCTGATGCTCAGGAGATGACCTATAGTGCTGTCCGTGGAGTGATAGATAGTCTCGACGATCAATACACCGCTTTCTTGGATCCCGAGATGGCCGCTATAGTCAGAGAGGACATGTCGGGCGCTTTCGATGGTATTGGCGCTGTGGTCAACATGAACGACGATGGCCAGTTGGAGATTATCCGGACCTTTGGGGACAAGCCGGCGGCGCGGGCTGGGCTTAAGCCGGGTGACATAGTCCTCGCTGTGGGCGACACGGCCATTGAAAAAATGAGCGTCTTCGAGGCCGTGGCCCTGATTCGGGGGCCAGCAGGCAGCGTAGCTCGCCTCACGATAAAGCGCCAGGGTGTCGAGGAGCCATTCATTGTCGAAGTAGTCCGGCAAAAAATCGAGATGCCCATTGTGGAATCCAGGATGCTGGATGACGATATTGCCTATCTCAAACTTTCCGAATTTAATGCCCAGGCTGCGAGCAAGCTCAAAGCAGATCTGCAATCCCTGCTGGCCGAGGAACCAAGGGGTCTGATCTTCGATCTGCGTGACAATCCAGGGGGCTTTTTGGACGTAGCCGTAGAGATAGGCAGCCAATTTGTTAGCGAGGGGTCTATCCTTGTGGAGAGACTTAAGGATGGCCAGGATAGAGATTACCCTGCCCAAAGCGGCGGTCTGGCCACTGATATACCTTTGGTGGTTCTGGTCAATGGGGCCAGTGCCAGCGCCTCGGAGATCGTGGCCGGTGCTATTCAGGACGCTGATCGAGGCATCCTGATCGGTGAGCAGACGCTAGGCAAGGGATCGGTCCAGCTTTCCCATTACCTTAGCGATGGCTCCGAGTTACGGGTTACCTTTGCTCGCTGGTTTACACCCAAGGGACGTGCCATTCATGAGGAGGGTCTTTCCCCTGACATCCAGGTGGACATGACCGAGGAGGACATCAAAGCTGGCCGCGATCCACAACTACAGCGCGCCATTGAGTATTTGCGGGGATTAGCAGATGGTGGGTAAGGAGAAAACGATCGCCACCAATCGCAAGGCACGCCACGATTACTTCGTTGATGAGACCTACGAGGCTGGGATCATCCTCACTGGCACGGAGATCAAATCAGCACGAGCTGGGCGTGTCAATTTGCGGGATAGTTATGTCCAGGTAAAAAACGGCGAGCTTTGGCTGATAGATACCCACATCGCTCCATATCAGCAGGCTGGGCGTAACAGCCACGAGCCCAAGCGCCCCCGCAAGCTGCTCATGCACCGCCGCGAGATCAACCGTTTGCAGGGCAAGGTGCAAGAGAAGGGTTACACCATCATTCCCCTGCGCCTTTATCTCAGGAATAACAAGTGGGCCAAGGTAGAGATCGCCCTGGCTCGCGGCAAGAAGCTCTACGACAAGCGCCAGGCCATCCGCAAGCACGATGCCGAGCGGGAGATGGAGCGTGCGCTGGCCGGGCGGAGCAAGAGGTTATGACAACATTTCAAGAGGCCATTATGGAATTAAGACTTGACAAATGCACGAGAAGGCGCTATAATACAATTAAACAGACAAGCAAACGGGAGGGTAGTCGTCATGATGGTTAGAGCATTGCCCATATTGCCAATTAGCGATTTGCGAACCAAAGCGAGGGAGCTCTTGGCAAGGGTTAAGGAGGAACCTGTAGTAATCACTCAGAGGAGCAGGCCAGAGGCCGTGGTGGTGGACTACGAGAGCTATAACGAGATGGTTGCCCGGCTGGAGGTCTTGGAAGATACCAGGGATGCCCTCATTATCGAGAGGGTGCTGGCTACCGCTGGCGAGTTCTACAGCGTTGAAGAAGCGCTTGCCGATTATGAGCAGTCCACCGGGGTTAAGATAAGCCCCGAAGACCTGATGCGGGGGGCAGAAAGTGTATAGCCTGCAAATAGAGGAGCGGGTGGTCAAAGAGATGCGGCGATACCCGTCCAAGATCTACAAGCAGGTTATGAGAAAAGTGATCGGGCTTCAGTTCAACCCTCGGCCCCACGACAGCGAAAAGAAGGGCAAGGGCTACACAGTAGACACTGGGGAGTATCGTGTCTTTTACGTTATTGGCTACCAGGAGCAGTTGGTAAGAGTGCTTATTGTGGGCAACCGCAACAACGATGCGATCTACAAACAGGTCAAGAGATTAGGACTTTTATAGCCGAACAAGAAACGGGACCGCCAAGTTCGGGGCGAACCCTCTCCTGGTGGCGCAAGTTGCAAAGAATCCAGAGGTATGCTATAATCTAACTGCAATTGGGGATGAAAGGTCTCGACAGGGAAGGCTGGCCAAGGATTGCAAGCCGAGGTGCCCTACCCTCGTCAAACAAGGGCAAATAAAGATAACAGGCGAACCTCAACTCGCCCTGGCTGCCTAAGAACAGCCACGTCTGACCAGGTCTCCTCCCGATAGGCCTGGATCAGATGCCATAGAAATCGGGGTGCGGTGTCCTGGATGCCGATAAAGGGCATCAAAGCCCAGGTCACAAAACCTGGATCGGCTAGTTCAAACCAGACCCTGTTGGTCGGGGCTGGTTTGAACGAAAAGCAAAAGGCCGACTAAGCTTGTAGCATATCCTGGACCGAACTCTCTGGACGCGGGTTCGATTCCCGCCATCTCCACCAACTAAAATGCCTGTAGGGATCCCCTACCCCTACAGGCATTTTGTTTGACAATTATTGGGCCGACACGGCAGTCAGTTGCTATCATTACTTCGCATAGCCTATTTTCCCTTTCAGATTCTTTAGTAAAATGGATATAAAGCGAGTTCTGGCTACGCGAAGGATGTGAGGAAACTAAAAATCCACGTAGTCCCGCTTCAGAAGGCTCCCACGATCAACGTTAAATACATCCAGCAACTCCCCTATCAACAACGCTTTTTGCTCAGCGTCTTTTTTGGACCAGGTGCGACTCTTGACCTCCAGGAAGACTCCTTCGTAAGCCGGCTTAGTTAACCTATCAAGATTGACAGCAAATTGCACTCCCTTGTACCTGATATGCCAGCGCTGCCGATGCTTGTGAACCTCTTTCACGCTGTCGGGCTCAAAATACTCACAATAGAAACGCAGGGTTCGATCGGCCTTGGAAGTGAAGCGAGAACGAGAGAGAAGTACGGAATTGTCAAACTCCTGCTCGCTGCCGGGCCCGGTTAGGGTCAAGGTGTGGATGGACTCAGGGACTCCCCCCTCCTCCCTCACCACGTTATCCTCACGATGACGAATACATCCCTGGCTCGCGTTCGCAAAAAGCAAGTAGGTATCGTACTGGTCTCGCACCGAGGGCCGCCAAACAGCAGATATATCCGGATGAGCCAGCCCTTCCTTGACAGCAACCTCTCCCTCCACAGACCCCTTGACTTGCACCTCAAATGTTTCCTCCCACTCCAAACCGCCAATGGCCACGAGTTTGTCCAGGAGGCTCTCCTCCC
>JACNFS010000207.1 GCA_014384515.1 Dehalococcoidia bacterium
ATGGAATCCACGGATTAAGGTGGGGGTGACAACAGGTGCCCCCCTCCCTCTGGCTCCCTCCCGCCAGCGGAGGGAGGACTTCAGGGACGATGGTGTGAGGCTGTCTCGTTCTCTCCCCCTCCTTTGACAAAAGGGCTAAGGAGAAACGTTCCCTCTTTCGTTACGAGAAAGAATACCGAAATTCACCCTCTCCCGTCAAGGGAGAGGGTGAGGGTGAACGGAGATCAAAAGTTAAAGATCAAAAACCAAAATCACAAATGAAAATGCAAATATTGCCTTTTTGTCCCTCAGAGCTAGGCCGCTGAACTCCTTTTTTGACTTGTAATTTCGCGTTTTACATTTTAACTTTTACATTTCCACCTGGTCGGGTCGGGGGCCTGACACTCACGGATAATGCGTCACTTGTGAGCAGGTGCCTCCTACGTAACACAGGGAGGTCTTGAAATCTTGGAACCTTGGGTTTGTCTAGGAATCAGGATTGAACCGATGTAGTGCGACCTTTTAAGGTCGCCTGGGGGTTCGGGCGAGGCTGGGTTTTCGCTTCACTCGCAATGACATTCCTGGCGCTACATGTTGACACCCGCCAACGACGTAGGGACAGACCTTCACTGTTGATCCCTTTGACCTATTTCGAGAAGATCCCTGGGGCGCCACACCCGCCTACGGGTGACTGCCCTACACTTCGCGTGTCCCGACTGCCATGCTCCCACCATTTATGCAACGTCTTGCACTCAAGAATCCATAATGCTCACGTCTTTCATGATTGCTAGCGTTTTCAAATTGGATTCGAACGCGGTGAGGTCACCTGTGGGCAGGTGACTCTTACAAAAGGTCAGTTGTGTTCTGCGGGGATGTTCCATTTCGTTTTGGCTGGGTGTATAATCCACGCAACATGGCGTGCGAGACTGAGCCTAGGTGGCACGGTGGCGCCTTGAGAGAAGGGGCAAAGGGAAGTCAAGATGCAACAAACGTTCCCCTGTACCAAGTGCGGTGCGCAAAACCCTGTAGGTCAGCGGTTTTGTGGTGCCTGTGGGGAGAGCTTTCAATACAATTGTCCGTGCTGCAGTGGCCTCATTGATCCCGCATTTAGATTCTGCCCGAATTGTCGTGTACAGCTCGGTTGGGGAATCCAGCAGCAACCAGGGTGGATACCGCAGCAGCCGACGTGGGCTCCACCTGCGCGAAGGAGCCAACCGTCATCAGCAACGCCGATTCTGGTATTGGTGCTAATTGTCCTGCTGGTTGGCCTTGGTGGCGTTAGCTACTGGGCTTTTGGCCCTTCTTCACCGAACTCACCACCGAACTCATCTCTGCAATCTGGCTCCGAATCCGAATCATACTGGCAACCCGCATCTGAACCTGAACCGTACAGGCAATACCCATCCGAATTTGAGGCACACGGACAACCTCCGTACGCCAAGGCATCGGGCGAGCGTATTCACCTGACTAACAATCCCGATGCCAAGGACGTTAGCTTCGCTGAGTTGAAGTCTTTCATCCTCGAAGACGACACTGATGAAGAAACGTACGTGCCAGGGGTGAGAATGTGCGGAGCTTTCGCTGAAACATTACATGACAATGCCGAACGTGCTGGCATTAGAGCTGCCTGGGTCGGTGTGGATTTTGAGGATGATAGCATAGGACATGCTCTCAATGGCTTCCAGACTACAGATAGAGGTTTCGTGTATATTGACTGCACCGGGGAGGGACTAAGACCGGTAATCAGCGAACAATGGCTATATAAGGAAGCTCACCCTTGCGAAAATGACAAAGTAGCTTATGTTGAGATAGGTAACGAATACGGAGTTATAAGCATCGATCAGGCCCAGTTGCTGCAGTATAGCTTTCACGTTGAATATGGTCAGTACTGGCAGAAATGTGAGGATATGTTGGGAGAGTATAACAACGAGGTCGCCAGGTATAATGAAGAGATCAGTGCCAAAGTCTACAATGAGGGTTCTCCAGAACTGGCAGCGATCGAGGCTTGGGAAGCAGAGCTACGTGAAAAGGAGCGAATGCTAGATGAGCTGGCAGACAAGCTAGGTAACTGCTGGTTTGAACCGTTGGGCATCGTTGAGACCGTGGAGATATACTGGTAGCCATTGGTTCATAATCATAATCGGTGGGCTCATCCAATAACTGCCCAGTCATAATCAGTAGAGCAGGTTTGAATAGTGCTCGGTACGGTCAGCAAGAGGCGATGCCATCCGGCAAGTGTTCCCGTGTCATAAGGATGGTTGGCGAGATTACGTAGGTCAGCTATTCACGGCAGCTTGCAGTGCTCCGTTCGGGAAATGATTTCGTCCTGGACTTCTTTGCTGAGGTCGGCAAAATAAGCGGAGTAACCAGCTACCCTTACCATTAGGCCAGGGTAGTTTTGGGGGTTCTGCTGCGCATCAACAAGGGTTTGTTTGTCAATAACGTTCAGTTGCAGATGCATGCCGCCGAGCCCAAAGTAGGCTCTGATTAGCGAGGCCAAATTCCTTGTTCCCTCAGCGCCCTTCAAATGATCAGGGTTGAACTTGAGATTGAAGGCTACGCCATTGGTGGCTAGGAGGTAATTCAATTTAGCCCCCGATTTGAGTGCCGCCGTTGGCCCTTTCCTGTCCAGGCCGGTGCAAGGTGAGATACCATTAGCAAAGCTCTCAAAGGCTTTCCTGCCGCTGGGTAGTGCGCCGACGAGCTTGCCAAACCCCTGGTGGTTGGTCATGGACAGGAACCCCGGCAGATAGACGCCTCCTCTCGGATTGGAATGTTTGGCTACCTCCTGGCAAAAGATCTCTGCCACTTTTCGGGCATACATATCGGGCAGGTCTTCATCATTGCCGTATTTGGGGACCCGATTCAAAATCAACTGATGCAACCTTTCGTGACCTTCAAAGTCGTCCTCTATTGCCTGAAGGAGCTCGTCCATAGTAGTCCGCTTCTCCGTGAAGACTAACTGGTCTATGGCGGCTAGAGAATCAGCGACATCAGCCGTTCCCACACCTTGTACACCGGTGAAGTTATATACAGCTCCGCCCGCAGTGACATCTTTTCCCGTCTCCAAGCAACCCTCGATGGTTGCTGATAACAGAGGGCTGGGATACAACTCTCGATGAGCAATGCCTAAGGCATTCAAGCCGATCACCATCTGCTCCACGAGATAAGCCACTTGCTGACGAAAGGCGCTGAGGACATCGTCCATACTCTTAAACTGTCTTGGGTCGCCGGTCTTGATGCCGATGTCTTCCAGCATAACCGGGCTGTAGCCATTATTGAGGGCCATCTCAAGGCAGATAGGCAAGCTCATCAGGGCGGCATCGGTGGAACCAAATGCCTTGCGGGGGACTGATATCTCCACACAACCGATGACTACGTAGTCGCGGGCGTCTTCCTTCTTGATGCCCTTTTCCATAAGGGCAGGGATGATTACATCGTCGTTTACCAGTGCTGGCATTCCCCCGCCACCTTTAATCACTTCACAGACCCTGCTCAAGTATTCATCAGGCGAGTCCTTATGAACCCTAGCGTGGAGGTTGGGCTCTCTGGTCTTGACCAGGTCTCTGGTTTCCAAGATGAGGTAGGTGAGCTTATTGGTGGCATCCAGGCCGTCTTGAGTCATGCCGCCGATGCTGATGGCTGGATTGGTAGGAAAACCGCTGAAAAAGATGGCAATGCTCTCACCAAAGAGAGGCACAATCTCAGATATCTTGATGAAAAAGCAGCCCAGCAACTCTATAGCTTCTTCGTCTGTCAAAACACCTCTTTCTAAGTCTCTCTGATAGTAAGGATAGAGGTACTGGTCCAGTCGGCCCGGGCATAGGGCTTGTTCATAATTCTCCTGGTGGAGGGCAATCTCTAAGAACCACAAACCCTGAAGGGCTTCGCGAAAAGAAGCGGCTGGCTTGGCTGGAGCTCTTTTACAGACTTCAGCAATTTCCATTAACTCAGACCTTCTCGCCGGGTCTGTTTCCAGTTCGGCCAATTTTGAAGCTTCCTGCTGGTATCTTTGAGCGAATTCAATAACGCCCTTGCACACTAGTTCCACTGCTTTGTAGAAGGAACGCTTTTTGAGTTCTTCGGGGTTTCCTGCCGGTGATCTGTCCATGTCCCTGATTTTCTCTCTGGCTTCCTCTATCAGCCCCTCAACTCCTACTTTTAGGATTGTTTCAAAGTCCGGAGCGGTATGAGAGATACCACCGGCTTCGGTTAGCAGGAAAAAGCCAAACTTTTCCAGCAGAGATATGGGCGTTGGTGGCGATGTGAAGTCATCAGCATAGTCAGCCAGCACCTTATCCTGCCAGAAGGGGAAAATCTCTTTGTCTAATTCCTGTATTTCTGCATCGCTAATTTCGAGAGAATCTACCTCCCGTTCTCTTAGCATATCCAGTTCTGGCCAGATGAGGAGACCGATGAATTCAGGATAGATGATTGCCCCAACCGGCTTGCTGGTGATACCTCCGACAATCAACTCATCTGGATATATCTTTACGTCTAATTTCCTTAGAATGTGAGCTACTGCCTTGGCCCGTCTTATAACTGGTGGCTCAAACCAGGCATCCGGCCCTTTCATGTATTCGGTAAGATACCGCGCCCTTTGAACGCAGACTTCTTTCTTTGCCCTTAGAAGCCCATCATAAAGCCGGGACAACCTGGGAAAGGAGTTGAGGGTCCTTTCTAGTGTTGCCGCTTCTTTGGCCATGTAAACCGCCTCCTTCTCATTCCTCTATGGGGATACCCATGCAAACCTTGTTCCAGGAATTCAGCCCTTTCATGTATTTCATAGCTTCGGCTTTGGGGCCTTCGATTTTGTACTTTGGGTTGGTGAGGAGCTTCAAAATGCCTATTTCGCCCTTATTCAAGGCCAGAAGCATTTCAAAGGGGGCGCTGGTTCTGGCTCTGGTTGCTGACTTGTCGAAAGGGAGCTCTCGGATTTCCTTCGCCGGGGCCGGCTTAGCTTCCCAGGCAATATTGAGGCATTTGCCTTTCTCAAATTCCCAGTAGGCGATGCGGTCAGTGCCGTCAGGACAATCATAGATGCGAAAACAGAAAGTGCCGGTTAAGTTCTTGGCTGCCGCCAGGTGCTTAAGGTCACCATTTAGCCTTTTATGGGCCTCTTCGCACCACTCCTTGGAGTAGTACTTGAAGTTTCTATTCATATCTCCCTCTCATCAGATGGGTGAAACAATTGGGCGCGGTTGCTTATGTGGCTAAAGCTTTCTCTCTGGACACCTTTCTTTCTAAGTTTACCCTCTCACTTTGGCCACGTAATCGGAAGGGTGGCTGATTTTGTTCGGAGAAAGGGTTGACCTCAAAGTCAACCCTTTCTCCGATGCGCGATCATACTTTAGTATGACTGGAGGCGGATGATACCCCTCTTGAAAGCTTAAGTACGGTCGTTCACACCTAACCCTTGAAAAGCACCGGTGAGGTTTTTTCGAATCTCGTCTTATGTTGCCTACTTCAAGGTAACTTATTGGCCGAGCCGAAGAGAACCACTCACCTCCGTTTCGTATGTGATACTTCAACTGTATCAATTCCCTTGTGTGGGCCAC
>JACNFS010000026.1 GCA_014384515.1 Dehalococcoidia bacterium
GACGGTCGCTGGTTTCTGGATATTTCGGAGTACAGCCTTGGCTGAGAAGTGTATTTTCATACTCGGTGGTGCTCGCAGCGGCAAGAGCCGCTACGCCCAAGAACTAGCCGCAAAACTTGGTACCAAGGTCCTTTTTGTAGCTACTGGCGAGGCATTGGATGAAGAAATGCAGGCTCGAATTGACGAACACAGGAAAGCTCGCCCGGGAAGCTGGCGAACTCTGGAGACTGCCACCGATATCGGCAAGCAAATCGAAAAGCAAATCGGCGATGCCGAGGTGGTAATCATAGATTGCCTCACTCTGCTTGTCTCCAACTTACTAGGCGATGAGCTTGATTACTCAACGGCTGAAAAACGAGTAATGGTCGAAATAAACGAACTTGTTGCTTGTATCAATAGGCTCGATGCCAGCTTCATAATCGTCTCCAACGAAGTCGGCATGGGCCTGGTGCCCGAAACCAGGCTAGGCCGCCTCTACCGCGACCTGTTAGGCAAAGCCAACCAGCTCATTGCCCGGCACGCCAGCGAGGTCTACTTCATGCTAGCCGGCATGCCGATGAGGGTAAAAGGGAACTAAGGAACGATAGATAACTTAAGCATTAAGCCATTGATCTTCTTCTAAGTTATTGCTATACTATCGCTAAACTGAATAGTGTAGATAGGGTGCCCTCAGGTGACTAAGGGCTTAATTGGAGAGCAAGCCGGTGGAATTCCGGCGCAGCCCCGCCTACTGTGAAAGTCAGAACGCCTGCCCTCTAGCTTTATCTGCCTCCGCGGAGTAAGGGGGTGGGATTTGTTGTTTTAATCAATCCCCCTGTCTTCAGGAGCAGAGGGATTTTTTGTTAGCACGAAGGGGGTCACAATGAGACAGTATATTCTAGGTTTTCTGACTTTACTGGCGATAATGGGGTTAATTTTCTCAACTGCTTGTGTCGGTCCACCTCCACCCAAAGAGACTATACCACCGCCACCGCCAACTGAGGAAAAACCACCGGAGGAAGTCAGACCGGAGCCGGAGGAATTGCCCAGCTTCCCCCTAACCATTGTTGATGACCTGGGGAGAACAGTAGAAATCAACAAACTGCCGCAGCGGATTGTCTCCCTTGCGCCGAGCAATACTGAGATCCTTTTTGCCTTGGGCCTCGAGGACAAGATAGTAGGCACTACCGACTATTGCGACTACCCTGAAGCAGCTAAGGCCAAGCCGCGAGTAGCTGGCTATACCACGCCTGACATGGAGAAACTGGTTTCTCTGGAGCCAGATTTGATACTTGCCGAAGCAATCCATGAAGAAAGGCTACTGCCAGCCTTAGACAAACTGGGGCTAACAGTCATCGTCATGTCAGCAAAATCCATAGATGTTGTGCTGCACGATATTACCTTGGTGGGGCAGATTAATGGAAAGAGCAAAGTAGCCGCTCAGCTAGTTAATGACTTAACCCAGAGAATCGAAGCAGTAACCTCAAAAACAGAAAGTCTAACCCCAGAGAAGCGGCTCAGAGTCCTCTATATCTGCTGGCATGATCCGATATGGACGATGGGTTCTGAGACTTTCATCGATGACCTAATCTGGAAGGCTGGAGGTGTGAACATCTTTGCCGATGACTTTGAGAAATCTCGAGTCGTCTCATTGGAGGCAGTTATCACTGAGAACCCTCAAGTAATCATCATCAGTGGCATGGGTACAACCGGAAACCTGATATACAACTCTATAAAGAAAGAAACAAGGCTAAGAGGAGTAGCGGCAATCATTGACAATCATATTTACAAAATAAGTGATGCCAACCTGATTGAGCGCCCCGGGCCCAGAATAGTAGACGGCTTAGAGGAGGTAGCAAAACTTATCCATCCTGAGATATTTGGTGCACTTGAGACGGAGCCTGAGTAAAAGATGCTCAAAAGGAGATATTGGTTTGTTATGTAAATAATAACAAGTAGTTATTAGGGTGCCCTCAGCTGACCGAGGGCTTAATTGGAGAGCAAGCCGGTGGAATTCCGGCACAGTCCCGCCTGCTGTGAAAGTCAGAACACCTGCCCTATAGCTTTATCTGCCTCCGCGGAGAAAGGGGGAGGAAAATGAGCCAAGCCGTACCATAAGTCCCCTGCTCTTAGGAGCTGGGGATTTCTTAATCTCAAGTTGAACATCCAAATCACCTGGGAGGCGTTATGAAAACCAAACATCCTAGCGTTTTTGTGCTTCTAGCTACCGCGGCAATAATAGCCAGTCTGGTGCCAGTAACTAGCCCAGAGCCAGTCCTGGCAGACCCAGGCATCCTCGAGTGGGCTCTTGTAGATACACCGGGGTCCGTCCCCGAGAAGAATGATATCGTCACTCCATCCGAAGTCAACCGCATTGCCATCGGCTCAGACGGCAAGACTTTCTACGCTGTGGATATCGTCAACTCAGACAATTCCACTGGCGGCAAAGCCCTATACAAGTCAACCGATAGCGGCGTATCATGGAGCGACACAATCAGTAAGCACCTTCACCAAGCAATGACCCCTGCTGAACGAAGCAATTTCCGTGTATGGAATGTAGCCATAGCTCCCGATGATGCCAACTTTGTGGCCCTAGTCACCAACGATAGCACCAGCGATTTGCCGCGGAATGTCTGGGTATCAACTAACGGCGGCGCCAAATGGGAAAATGCTAATTGCTCCGCAACCGACAACATCTGTGCCATTGACATCTCTATGAACTACGGTAGTCATGATATTGCCATCGGCACCCGAACTGGGACCGGGGGCGGCATGGTCTGGATGCTAAAAGCGCCCGACTATAGTAATTGGACAGCCCAAGGTTTTACCGGTGATGTCATGGCACTCAAGTTCTCACCTAGCTACACCGGCGATGCCACTATAGCAATCGTCTACTCTGATGCTACTGGAACTTATCTCAATGCTGGCATTCACGACCTAGATGCCAACACCACTGACTGGAGTGCAGCCTATGGTGGCTCTCCGCCAGAAGTTACCACCGGAGCTGCTGGCACCTCACCCAAAGCCAATGAAATTATCACCGCTGATTTAGAGCTGCCAAGCGACTTCTCCGGGCAATCTGCCAGTCTGCTTCGGTATTACATCAGCATCGATGACGGTGGAGCTACAGGCAATGCCGGCATTTACCGCTTTGATGATACCGTTGGCTACTGGCTAATGCCTGCCACCACAACCAAGAGGATTTCCAGTATTTCCTACTACGGCACTTATGCCTCAGGCAAACTTCTGGCTGGCGAGGTTCTCGGCGACCCATGCTCAGCAACAGTGATGACCTGGTTCACCGACGCACCCACCACCTGCCCCATCCCCTGCTGGTATCCAGCTCTAAAGCCGCCCACCGGGGCTGCCGGCACCGATAACTGCACAGGCTCAGGCTATGGTAACGCCCAAGTTGCCTGGGCACCCGATGGCTCGGTGGCTTATGCCAGCACGGCCAGCAGCGGAGCTCTTGTAGCTGGTGCTAATTGGCCGAACCCTTACCTGACCGGCGAAGACCTTGATGAATCGGCTTTCTCATTGAGTCGCAATAACGGTGAGACATGGAACCAGCTCGCCCTGATAGATACCAGAATCAGCCAGCTTACTGATATCGCCCCAGCCCCTGACTGCTCACGTGTCTATTTAGCTTCAGTCAGCGACAATCTCAGCTGCTCCGGATTCGACAGTGTCTGGCGCAGCCAGAGTTCGCCAATTGGCTCCGTTTGGGAACGAGTGCTATGCCAACCTACTTCTAACCAAGACTGTGCCGCAGGGCAAACCGATACAGCTATTCTCAGGCTGGCAGGAGATAAAGCTGACGGCCAAATTGTATTTTGGGCAGCCACTGGCACCTCCAAGATAATGTGGTCACCAGACTTCGGTGATTACTGGATTAATATCAGTCCCAGATTCGCTGTCCAAGATATGGCAGCCGAGGATAGCAGCACATTGTATATCCTTAGTGCCAATGGCTGGGTACAGAAATTTACCTACAGCGGAACGGGGTGGGTGTCTGGCGCTAGTATGCCTACCGGACTCGATACTGGATACAGCATTGCCACTGCCTATACCGGGTTAACACCAGATAATCACAAGGGGCATATCATAGTGGGTGGCACAGGCACCGTGGGCTATGACGTAGCCTATTCCACAGATGGCGGTGCTACCTTCACCCGCATCATCAGGTTGCTTCCCACTCGTGGCAATACTCTAGTAGTTGCCAGCTCAGGCTATAAGAGTGACGGCAACATCCTGGCAATCAATTCAGGTGGAATGTATTGCTGGGGAGTTTACTCGGGAGGGGACGAGTGGCAAGCGTGGTGGGGTGGACCTAGCTGGCCCAGTGCTGTCACCAGTCTAGCAATATCCAGAAACTATGGCTTCTACTTTTCAACTCCAGCAAGCCTTTGGGCTCCAGCTACTCCGTATGTAAGATGGTCTGCAGCTACTGCTGGTCTCGACCCAAATGCTTCCCTGGGAACAGGAACGCAACCAACCAGGAGGCTCAGGATTTGCGGCGGCATGGCGTCTGGCGAGCCAGTCACCATATACGCCATTGACCAGCGTCCCTATAGCCCGCCAGCAGGCGGAGTCTGGTGCTACCTGGACACTCTGTCCTGGACTGGTCCCACCCCCACTGCACCAGTGAGCCAAGCCACGGTGAATTATGACCCGGTGTCAGGAAGAGCCGGCCAGATAAACCTGATATGGCAGCCAAAGTCTCTATCCAGAGGATATCAAATCGAGATAGCCAAGGATGAAGACTTCGCTTTGCAAGTCGCTGATATCGGTGGTGCCTGGGGTGGGCCTTTTTACACCCCGCCTGACCTGGATGCTCCAGCCTTAGTTCTACCTCCTGGCGGCGGGACAGTCGCCGATAGCAATGGTAACACCTGGACAGTTCTTGCTCTTGAAGCTGGTCATACTTACTATTGGAGAGTTAAAGTTCAGGATGTGGCTACCGGTGATGCCATCACAAGTCCCTGGTCTTGGCGAGAAATCTTCATTGTCAAGACCGGCCTGCCAGTAACCACTCCGTACTACGGACCTCGGTTGCTGTCGCCAGATAACGGCTGCATCGGCTGCTCGATTAAACCAATATCATTCTCCTGGTCACCTTTCAAGGAGACAACAAAGTACAAGTTCGTCCTGGCTCAAGATGCGGCAATGACCGATATCGTGGTCGAGGCAGAGGTGCTCACCTCCGCCTACGAGTACGAGGGCACGCTGGGTTACGGCACCAACTATTTCTGGCAAGTGACAGCTCTCGAGCCGGTGCCAAGCGACTGGAGTGCTACGTTCAGCTTCCGAACCGAGGCCACACCAGCCCCACCACCTCAAGCACCACAAGTAACTCCACTCTGGGGCTGGGTAATCATCGCCATCGGCGTGATATTAGATATCAGTCTATTCATCCTCATCCTTCGCCGGCGGTCGACTTAGGCAGAGACAATGAAGCTTAGCGCCCAGCACGCCAGCGAGGTGTATCTCGTGGTGGCCGGCATGCCAACAAGGTTAAAAAGGCGGTAGG
>JACNFS010000025.1 GCA_014384515.1 Dehalococcoidia bacterium
TCAGCACCTGCACCTTTGTATGGATGGCGGTTCATCTCTATTGGTTTTCACGTTCTTTCGGCTATGGATCCTATGGTTTTGGGGTGATTCTCGGCTACAGCCTGGTGTTGGCCGTTGCGATTCTAGCCGTCTTAGGTTATGTGCCGCAGAGCGTTATGGTTAGCCAGGGGGTTACCATTTCCTTTGGCCTATGGCTCCCGGTCATATTTGTCCCTCTTGCCCTTCTCACGGTCGACAATGTGCGGGCTCAGGTGCGAAGGCTCAACAGCCTGACTGATGAGGTGCAGCGCACCCGCATTACTTATATATTGATTGGCGTCAGTATAATGGCACTATTCTCTCTCACCAACGCTGTCGAGTTCTTTAGGAGGTTCCCCATAGACCATTTCGGCAACCTTACCTGCGCTGTGGTTTGGACTTATGCCACCATGAGATATCGGATAGTCGATGTCAGATTTGTTGCGCGCCGTGGGCTGTCATGGGCAGGCTTAATCGTTGTCGCTCTTGCCGGCTATTTCTTTGTGATCTTCTTACTTCATCTGTTGATTGACTTCGAGCTAGAGGCTGGTGGGGTCGCTTTGGCTACAGTGGCGGCAGTAGCGATGGCTGTGATGGTCTATGTGCTGCGAGGTTCTTTTACCAGATGGGTAGACCGCTTCTTTTACAAGGAGAGCTACGATTATCGACAGAAACTGCTTGAGTTTATCAGGCACAAGTTGGGCGGTTTTCTTAGCTTGAAGGATCTGGGGACAGAACTGCTACCGTTGCTTACTAGCAGCTTAGACTGTCGGCAGGCGTATTTGCTGCTTCCAGGGGCTGGTGATCGAGCTTTCGTTACTGAGTTTGCTGAACCGAGAAAGGAAAGCAATCGGGCACTGATAATGAGGCAGCAAAGCCCGGTTTTGGACTGGCTGAAGCAGGAGAATAGATACCTGAGCAAGGAAACCCTGGACATCGATCCCAAGTTTCGCGGTCTGTGGGGGGACGAGAGAGAGACCTTGAGAGCCTTGGACATCGAGCTGCTTTTGCCGCTGGTGAGCCGGGGTCACCTGGTTGGCGTTTTGGCGTTAAGCAAGAAGAACTCTGGCAGATATTCGCTTGAGGACATAAATCTGGCGGAGAGCGTCACTACTCAGGTAGCAGTAAGCCTGGAGAAGGAGTATCTTCAGGAGCAGCTCAGGAAGCGGGAGCAAGAATTATCTGTGATTAACCGGCTGGCTGGCGTCATGACTTCCAGCTTGAACATACAGGAAGTATATGATGCCTTTGTGGCTGGTCTGAGAGACGTAGTTGATGTTGACTGGGCAACGATTGCCTTGATTGAGCGGGACGAGCTTTGCTTTGAGGCTTTGTATGCTGAAGCAGGCTCCGCTTGGCAAATGGGGGACAAGATACCGCTCAAAGGCACAGGTACTGAATGGATAGCTAGCCACAAGAAGGCTTTGGTTGAGCCCGACCTGTCGCAAAAGGCCAGGTTTTGGACCGGCGAGGAGCACGTCAAGCGGGGAATCCAGTCAATCGTCTATCTCCCGTTGCTGGTAAAAGGTGAGGTTATTGGCAGCTTGACTATCGCCAGTCGCCGGCCCGACGCTTACGATCCAGAGCGGGTTCACCTTCTGGAGCGGCTAGCACTTCAGATTGCGGTGTCGGTTGAAAACAGCCGGCTTTATGCTAAGGCTGAACAAAGAGCTCGTGTTGACGAGCTCACCGGCTTATTTAACCGCCGTCACTTTGATGAATCCCTCAGACAGGAGATTGACCGGCACTCGCGCTACAGCGGCATGCTGTCAGTGGTCTTGCTCGACCTTGATTTATTCAAAGACTACAACGATAGGTGGGGGCATCTAGCTGGTGATAGGATGCTGGCACAAATCGGGTTGTCGATAGAGAGGTCAGTGAGGAGTGTTGACATGGCCTTTCGCTATGGTGGTGATGAGTTTGCTATTCTCTTGCCACAGTCGACACCTGATGACGCCTTTGTTGTCGCTGAGCGGGTTCGTGGAAGGATTGCCAGTCATATGGGAAGCAAGCAAACCGGAATAACTGTCAGCCTTGGCTTGGCTTCCTGGCCCGGCGACGGGTTAACGCCAGACGAGATTCTCAATGCTGCTGACAACGCACTGTATTATGCCAAGCGAACGGGAGGCAATCGCATCTGTGTTGTGTCCAAAATGCTGCCTTCTCCTGCCGAGACAGTTGCGCCCGGGGCTGGCGATGAAAAGGAAGCTTTGAGCACCATTTATGCCTTGGCGGCAACTATTGAGGCCAGGGATTCATATACCTATGGCCATTCTCGGAAGGTCAGCAGGTATGCTGTGGCTTTGACTGAGGCTTTGGGCTTGCCTTCGGAAGAAGTGGCCGTAGTCAGCGCCGCGGCCCTGCTTCATGACATCGGCAAGATAGGTATCCCTGACGAAGTGCTCAACAAAGCTGATAAGCTTGATGACCAAGAGTGGGAGCTGATTAAGTCTCACCCTAAGTTGTCAGCCACCATAGTCGGCCATGTGCCTAGTTTGACTCCGTGTCTGCCGGCTATTCTTCATCACCAGGAGCGGTGGGATGGCACCGGCTACCCGTCTGGGCTGAAGGGTGAGTCTATTCCCTTTGAGGCCCGCATTCTTGCCGTCGCCGACGCCTTTGGGGCTATGACCTCTCCTCGTCCCTATCGTGGTCCGTTATCCTACAAGGAGGCGTTGGAGGAGTTGAAGCGCTGCTCTGGCAGCCAGTTTGACCCGAAGGTGGTCGAGGCTTTTCTGCCCATTGCTTTGGCTACGGCTCCAGAGGAGCTTGGGGTCGGGGAACCCCTCGACAGCCCAAAGGCGGATTAGGCCACCTTGGCTAGTGCGCATATGTTCCGGGAGAAAAGCTTTATTGGGAAGCGGTACGATTTCTCGGGGCATATGCTGACGACTTGGAAACCGGCTTCTGTCAGTAGCTTGTGAAGCTCAGGATAGGAGAAGAGGTGATAGTAGCGGTGGAGGATTTTGCCTCTTAATTTCCAGGCTATATTCGCTTCTTTCCCCTTTAGCCAGAAGCGCGGCTGCCATCGGTTCCATACGGTAATGAAGGCCTGAGCACCGGGCTTTAGAATCCGCCTTAGTTCGCGGAGAGCGTTCCGTCTTTGTTCATCTCCCTGGATGTGGTGGTAGGTGGCTACTGCTATTGCCCAGTCGAAGGTAGCATCGGCGTAGGGTAGTGAAATGGCATCGGCTACTGCCAGGTTGACTTTGAAGTCGAATTTGGCGGCATACTTCTGCGCCAACTTGACCATCTGTGCCGAGAAGTCTACGCCCCATAGCTCAAAATTGTCTTTGAACGGTAGGAAATCTGGTCCGTGAGCGCAGCCGACATTCAAAAGCTTGCCCTCGTGCCACCTAAGCGCCATCTCCTCGAGTTCTTTGCTGAATCGAGACCAGTGCCGGAAGCGGTACCAGCTCTCTGCTATGTCATCGAAGACTTGCCTGTTTGTTGTCATAGCTGTGAATCTGATAGACTTCGTTATGGGTTATTCTCTACATGCTTAAGGAAAGCACAACGTGAAGAAAATTTCAAGGACTATATCTGGCGTGACTCCAGTGGCTGTCATGGCCGAGCCGATAGGTTGTCCTGGCGAATGCATTTATTGCCCCACTTATCCTGAGGCCCCCAAGAGCTACACCCCGGAATCGCCAGCAGTGCTCAGAGCCAAGAAATGTGATTATGAGCCGAGAAGGCAGGTTGAGGAGAGGCTGAGAATTCTCTCGGATATGGGGCATCCGACGGATAAGGTGGAACTCATCGTTATGGGCGGCACTTTTCTGGCTTGTACCGAGGAGTATCAATATCAATTCATAAAGGATTGCTATGATGGACTGAATGGCAACGGGTCTTCCGGTTTGGAGATGGCTAAGCAAATGAATGAAACTGCTGAGCACAGGTGTGTTGGGCTGTGCATTGAAACCAGGCCTGATTGGTGCCGAGAGGAAGAAGTCAGAAGGATGTTGGAATTCGGCACAACTCGGGTGGAGCTAGGGGTGCAGACTCTGGATGATGACGTCTATCGGCTGGTTAGACGAGGGCATACCGTGGCTGAGGTCGTCAAGGCTACCAGGTTGCTGAAGGATTATGGCTTCAAGGTCTATTATCACTGGATGCCCGGATTGCCCGGTTCCACCTCAGAGCATGACCTGGAGCTATCTCAAGAGCTTTTCAGCGACGAGAGTTTCAGACCTGACGGCATCAAGCTTTACCCGACGCTGGTTATCGCTGGCACCGAGTTGGAGGCGTGGTATAGAGACAACCGCTATCAGCCTTATCCTATGGACGAGATGGTGGACTTGATGATAAATATCAAGACTCTAGTTCCTGGCTATGTCAGGATTCCACGGGTGATGCGTGACATCCCCAGCAAATTCATTGTTGCCGGTTGCAGGGATTTGGCACTGAGGAGTGCACTCAAGAAGCGGATGGAGCAGATTGGCGTTCAGTGTAATTGCATTCGCTGCCGGGAGTATGGGCATCGGTTGAGGGATGGCTGGAGAATCAGCGAGCCGTATCTAAAGAGGCGGGATTATGAGGCGTCCGGGGGGAAGGAGGTCTTTCTTTCTTTCGAAGATGAAGACGAAACTGTCTTTGGCTTGCTCCGAATGAGGATTGGTGCTTTGGCGCTGGGCGATGGAGATTTGGCTATGGTCAGAGAGCTGCATGTTTTCGGCTCCGAAGTTCCTTTGGGAGAGAAACAGGCCAGAGCGGCTCAGCACAGAGGTCTTGGTGGGGAGTTGCTTAAAGAGGCTGAAAGGCTTGCCCGGGATGAATTTCACCTTCAGAAAATGGCCATTCTCAGCGGCGTTGGTGCCAGGGATTATTTCCGCTCTGAATGTGGCTATCAACTAGAGGGTGCCTATATGGTCAAGGAGTTGGTCGGCTAGCCCCCAAGAATCGTAGTGCGAGGCTTTAGCCTCGCAATGATAAGCGGTTGTCATTAAGCCCCGCCGAGATTGCCACGGCACTCGGTGCCTCGCAATGACAGAGGGGGGAAGCCCCAGGCGACCTTAAAAGGCCACACTACAGTTTCAAGGATTGGTGTTTGTGTTGTGCAGGTGGCAGGCAACGGAATGGCCTTGGGATATTTCCACCAGCTCGGGTTCTTCCTGAGAGCAGATTGGTAATACCCGGTGGCACCTGGGGTGGAAGTGGCAGCCTGGTGGTGGGTTGAGGGGGGAGGGGACGTCACCATGTAACACTATTCTGTCCTTGTCTTTTGGCTTGAAGCTGGGAACTGCTGACAGCAAGGCTTCAGTATAGGGATGGAGGGGGTTTTCGAAGAGCTCGTGTTTACCAGCTATCTCAGCAATCTTCCCCAAATACATCACAGCCACTCTGTGTGCCATGTGCTTTATCACCGACAAGTCGTGAGCTATGAACAGGTAGGCAAGCCCAAACTCTTCTTGAATGTCCATCATTAGATTCAGAA
>JACNFS010000149.1 GCA_014384515.1 Dehalococcoidia bacterium
CTGAGGGTGCCTTTGAAGAGGAAGCGGCAAAACTAGTCAATCCAAAGATCAAGTGTACCGGCAAGGCGCTGATGACTCGCGGCGACCCGTACTGCGAGGTTGTGTTTGAAGAGGTCGATTGATGCGGTAGCTACCACTTAAGAGAGGACGAGTTAACCCGTAGTCTGGCGAAGTTTCATTGACGGGGCTCATGTTTGTAGGGTAACATTATTAACCTGCTGATAAATTGATGGATAACCCCGACATTAAGGAATTCTACCTTGGGCTCAGTGATCTGGGCGAAAAGAAGAAATACAGCGAGGTAAAACACTACAAGAGGCGGAAGAGGTGGTTGGTCTAGAGACATTAACTGGATAGCTCAAACCCCATTGTACATATGGGGTTTTCATGTTTATGAACGACTGAGCATAGGAGGGAATATGGCGGACTTAGCTGATGCTTTAGCCAATTTAGATGAGGATGAGGTAAGGAGGCTAGTACGTGAGAAAATCGATGCCGGCGCTGAGCCTATGTCCATAGTTCATGAATGCCGCAAGGGCATGGACATCGTCGGGGAACGCTACAAGAACAAGGACTATTTTCTCAGCGAGCTAATCATATCTGGCGAGATGTTCAAGGAGGCTATGGCTGTTATCGAGCCCATGCTAAAGGCTGGCCAGCAATCGGATCCAATAAGCAAGATGGTTTTGGCCACGGTAAAGGGTGATATTCATAACATAGGCAAGGATATTGTAGCCACTCTTCTAACAGCGGCTGGCTTTGAGGTCTATGATCTGGGGATAGATGTGGCACCTGGCGTCATCGTTGAGAAACTGAGTGAAACGGGAGCGCCTATTCTGGGAATGTCAGGTCTGTTGACGCCATCCTTTGAATCGATGAAGGAGACGGTCAAGGCTGTTGAGGCGGCCGGGTTGCGGGACAAGGTCAAGGTCATCGTTGGTGGTGGCATCATGACGGAGATGGTTGGGAAGTATGTTGGTGCTGACGCCTTCACCAACGATGCTTCGGAAGGTGTAGACATGTGCAGGAGGTTTGCCAGGGAGGGGAAATAAATGATAAAGGAAACGATGACCTCAAGAGA
The DNA here is from genome assembly GCA_014384515.1 of Dehalococcoidia bacterium. GTDB lineage: Bacteria > Chloroflexota > Dehalococcoidia > GIF9 > UBA5629 > JACNFS01. The sequence continues at coordinate 1,082 of JACNFS010000149.1, forward strand.
GAGGGTGGAAGCGGCGATCGAACTTGAACCGTATGACCGCGTGCCTGTGGCGCCGCTTATGGATGTTATGTTTGCTTCCCGGCATAAGGGTATGACCGTTGCCTACGGTATCGCTCATTGGAAGGAGGGGTTTCGGGCCATAGTGGATGTCTTCGATGAAGTAGGTGGTTGGGATGCCATGATACTACCAGGTTATAGCCTTTCTCTTCCACCTTCGGTTGCGTCTGGGGTCACAGCGGTTTTGACTCAGGGTGCCATGATATTTCCCGGGCAGGATACAGCCGTCTCAGAGGATTCACAGCCACAATATGGAGAGACGGAGAGGTTGACAGTGGAGGACTATGACGAGATTATCGAATTGGGTTGGCGGGGTTTCGTCGAGAAGAACCGTGAAAGATTTGCTCCTTTTGCCCCTGAGAAGATGATAGCTTGGACCAAGAGGCAAACAGAGCAGTACACCAAGGAAGGAGAGACGTGGGCTGAGCGAGGCATCCCATCGCTGTGTGGCTCTATCGTGGAATCGCCTCTCATGTTTCTCTCTACGAAAAGGTCGCTCACTGCTTTCACTATGGACCTCCATAGAATACCGGACAAGGTAGAGGCGGCCATGGATGCTATGGTGGATGAGTTCATTGAACATGCGGTAGAGGGGGCTCGACTTACCAGGATACCCGGTGTGATGTTGATACTGGAGAGGGGAGGAGGCTTCTACTACCCATTAAAGATTTTCGAGCGCTTCGAGTTTCCTTATATGAAGAAGATGACCGAAGCCTTTGCGGCTGAAGGTCTCCTCACAGTCATGCACTTCGACCAGGATTGGACGCTCAATCTTCCCTATTTGCTGGATTTGCCGAAAAAGATGTGCGTCGTCGAGCTAGACAGCACCACTGATATCTTTAAGGCGAAGGAAATACTAAAGAACCATATGTGCATTGCCGGAGATGTGCCGGCATCGCTGTCGTCCATTGGCACGCCTGAGGATATGGAAGCCTATTGCAGGAAGCTGATCGACATCGTGGGCAAGGACACCGGATTTATTCTTAGCTCGGGCTGCACAGTCCCGGCCGACGCCAAGTTTGAGAACTTCAAGATGATGATTGATACTGCCAAGAATTATGTGCCTGCTCATTAGTTCTGAGCCTGGAGTTGGTCATGGGGGGGGTGGAGAAGTGCAAGAGGTTTGCTGAAGAGGTGAACTGAGTGATAACGGAAAGTATGACTCCCGAGGAGAGAATTCGGGCTGCGGTTGACTTAGACGTTCCCGATAGGGTTCCAGTAGTTCCTTTAATGGGGCAATTTGCTCTTCGGTATCAGGACGTGCCCCAAACTGAAGCCTACAGAAATCCCCCAAGAGCACTGCAAGCTCTCATTGATACCTTTGATGCCCTTGGAGGTTATGACGCCGTGGTTGGAGCCAACTTGCTCTGGCCCAGGTATAGCTGGCGACTATCGGCGGCACCAACCCGGATGCGGTTTCCGGGCAAGGGAGGCGTCTCCGAGGACGCCCAGATTCAGGCGATGGAGCGGGAGATTATGACCCTCGAGGACTACGATACGATAATCAATCGTGGTTGGAATGGTTTTTGTGAGGAATTCCTGCCGCGGGTGGCGGGACGGCCACTTGAGAAAATAGATGCTCTTCAAAAGGCGATACTGGAAATATCTTTGGGCGACGCTAAGGCATGGAGTGAGCACGGAGTCAGTGTTCTGGGAGGTTCAACTACCTGGAGTTGTACGATGATACTCTCGGTATGTAGAACACTTACTCAGTTTACGCTTGACTTGTATCGCCGGCCTGACAAGGTTGAGGCAGTCATGGATGCCATGGTCTCGGACCTGATTGAGAACACTATCAATGATATCAGGGCTACGGATAATCCTTGGGTCTTCTTCCCCCTGGAACGGGGTTCTGGTTTCTATTACCCGATGAAGATTTTCGAGCGGTTTGGATTCCCTTACCTCAAGAAAATGGTCGATGCTTTCGCCGCCGAGGGATTTACGACTATATTACACTTTGACACCGACTGGACCCTGAATCTTCCTTATCTTAAAGATTTGCCTAAAGGCAAGTGCATTTGCGAACTTGATAGTACCACCGACATCTTCAAGGCAAAGGAGATACTGAAGGACCACATGTGCATCATGGGAGATGTGCCGGCGTCTCTTCTTTCTATAGGCACAACTGAGGACGTTGTTGCATACTGTGAGAAATTGATAGACATTGTTGGCAAAGGCGGGGGCTTTATTCTCAGCACGGGGTGCGAGTGTCCTATAGATGCTAAGTTTGACAATGTCAAAGCAATGATTGATACCCCCAAGAATTACCTACCTGCCAATTAGCTCTGAGTATTGAGTGAATTAAGGGAGCGCATAGTCTACCCGCAAAGTGATTGCCGAACTGTCTCAAGAGGAGTCTCTAGATAGGGGGTATTTGGTGGCTCACTGTTTGGCAACGTGCATCGGCTGTTCCGTGTTGTTCTGCAAGTAAGCGTTATGGTGACAGATAGGACTGTGAGCAAACATGCGGTAATCTTCGAGCCCTCGGGCAGGAGAGGCTACATCGGGGATGGCAAGACGCTTCTTGAGTCAGCTCAGGAGTTGGGCGAGGATATCGAATCTATATGTGGCGGCAAGACCGTCTGTGGTAAGTGCTTGGTCAAGGTTGATAAGGGGTTATTTACCAAACACGGCTTAGAATCAAGGGGACAACTTCTTTCACCTCCGACGGAGAAGGAGATAGAGCTTCTATCTCGGCATGGTCTTAGTGACGAATACCGCCTGGCTTGCAGTGCTAGAATCATTGGTGATGTTGTGGTATTTGTTCCCGAGACGAGCCGGAGGACAAAGCAGGTTATCCGCAAGTCGATCATTGAAAGGGCTGTTCCGGTTAAGCCGGCCATCAGGAAGTACTACTTGGAGCTATCTGAGCCAACATTAGATGACCTTACGGCCGATTACCAGCGGTTGATTGCCGGGCTTGGTCACTCCTTTGGTTTGGAGGAGGTTAGCATTGATTATGTAGCTCTTGGCAAGTTGTCGTGTGTCCTCCGCAAAGGTAACTGGAAAGTAACAGTCACCGTTTGGATGGGTCGGGAGATTGTCAATGTCGAGCCGGGCTACGTTGATGGCAGCTATGGGCTAGCTGTTGACATTGGTACTACCACCGTGGCTGGATACTTGTGTGACCTGCGAACTGGTGAAGTGCTCGCTACGGAGGCTATCCTGAATCCGCAGGTAGCCTACGGCGAGGACGTGATATCACGCATCAACTATGCCGTGACGGAGCCTGGTGGATTGGCGACACTGAATAGGGCGATTATTGATGGCATAGACAAACTCGTTGTCAGTACCACCGAACAGGCAGACCTTGCCCCAACTGACATCTCGGAGATGACTGTTGTTGGCAATACCGCCATGCATCATATTTTCCTCAACTTGAGCCCCGAATGTTTGGCCGAGTCACCGTTTGTGCCAACCATAAGCCAGCCGCTTGATATTAGGGGCCGAGACCTGGGAGTGGGAGCGTGCAAATCGGCGAATGTGCACATTCTACCTATCGAAGCCGGTTTTGTTGGTGCTGACAATGTGGGCGTGCTTATTGCCGAGGAGCCCTACAATCAGGATGAGATGGTGCTCATCATTGACATCGGTACCAACGGCGAACTGGTGATGGGCAATCGGGACAGGCTCGTTTGTGTTTCATGTGCTATGGGTCCTGCCTTTGAAGGCGCCAATATTAAGTTTGGCATGCGGGCTGCCCCGGGGGCGATCGAGCGTGTCCGGATAGACAGGCAGACGTTGGAGGTTAAATTCAAGGTTATAGGTAGCGAGGAGTGGAATACTGCATCATTCCAGATCAAGGCTAAGGGGATTTGTGGGTCAGGCATTATTGAAGCCATAGCTGAGATGGTCAAAGCCGGTATTATTGAGACAAGCGGTCGGTTTAACCGAGAGCTTACTTCCCCCCGGCTGATCACCACCGACGAGGGCCCGGCGTTCGTTATTGCCTGGGCCACTGAGACGGCGCTGGGCCGGGATATTACCGTTTCCATCGACGACGTCAGAGCAGTACAGCTAGCCAAGGGAGCCATGCACGCCGGGGTCAGGATTCTGATGGACAAGCTAGGGGTAACCGAGTTAGATGAGGTTATCCTCGCCGGTGCCTTTGGTAGCTACGTTAGCAAGGAGCATGCTCTTGCCATAGGGCTTTTCCCTGACTGTGCACTGGAGAAGGTCTACAGCGTGGGCAATGCCGCCGGTGATGGGGCCCGGCTCGCTTTGATAAACCTCGACAAAAGGCGAGAAGCTGAAGAGATAGCCAAGAAAGTAGAATATGT
>JACNFS010000150.1 GCA_014384515.1 Dehalococcoidia bacterium
CACGAAGTAGATCAGGAGTGGAATCGCAATACGAACGACATCCAGTGGTAACTGAACAATTATCTCGCCCTTGAGGGAGAACATAACCACGATGGTGAAGAGGAGAGCGGTCAGGGTGATGGGGCTTATCTTGGGGATGAATTTGCTCTCGTACCACTCTCGTCCCTTCGCTTTGACAAGAATGAATCGAGTGACCATGCCACCAAGAAACGGTATGCCCAGGTAAATGAACACACTCTGGGCTATCTGGCCGATGGTGATGTTCACTGCTATTCCCTTCATGCCAAACCATACTGGCACAACGGTTATGAAGACATAGGCATAAACCGAGTAGAAGAGTATCTGGAAGATCGAGTTGAAAGCTACCAGGCCTGCGGCGTACTCGTTATCCCCTTTAGCTAGTTCATTCCACACGATGACCATGGCAATGCATCTAGCCAAGCCTATCATGATTAGGCCGACCATATAATCGGGGTAGGCGTGCAGGAAGAGGATAGCTAACAGGAACATCAGTATCGGGCCGATCAGCCAGTTCTGTATCAAAGACAGGCCGAGTATTCTCCAGTTGCGAAAGACGCGGGGCAGTTCCTCGTATCTGACTTTGGCCAGCGGCGGGTACATCATAAGGATAAGGCCGACAGCTATGGGTATGGAAGTGGTGTTGATCTGGAATACAGTAATGAAATCGGCCACAGCGGGCACGAAATAACCAAAGCCCACCCCCAGACCCATGGCCAGGAATATCCAGAGCGTCAGGAAACGATCCAGGACTGAAAGTCCACCAATTGCTGCTTTGGGCTGACTCTCCACGGTTCTCTCTCCTTACTCTAAGAGCTTAGCCAGAGCTCGACGGTCTCCAGCAAATTCAGGCTGCTCCAAAATGGGACAGTTCTCAAGGCGGCTCTTACCCTTTGCCAGATCGATGGCAAAGGCAAGACAGGTCCGTTTGCCGCACTTCTTGCAGTCGGTCTTGGGTAAGAACTTATGCAGTGCAAGCCCCATGCCGATACTCGCTTTGCCAGGTTCAATAGTCTGCTCGGGTTGGGTTAACTTTGAGACAATCTTGTGGCATATCGCTGGCTCCGGGTATGCACCCATGTCATAGAGTGTATAATCCCTGAATACCGCCGGAGTCTCCTGGTAACAGCTCCGGACTGCCTCTTCTATTACTTTTGGGTCTAGTCCAGGAGCTTTTGTATCTTTTTCTCCTGGTTTGCACAGCAGGTTAATGATGCTGACTATTTGCTGGTTAAACCTGTCTATTAGCTCCATGGGGACGTTGTAAAGATACGGGGTGGGAGCTTTCGAACCCACAATTTGCTTTCCTTCATCAACTCCATTTTGCTTTAGTGCCAGGAGCGATTGGCCAGGCAAATGTCCTGTTGATTCCCTTCCGCAAAGCACAATGTAGCGGATGTTCGGATTAGCTACTATGTTGCAAATCATCCTCTCCATTCCTGTGTTCTCTGTTTGAAGCATCCCAGAGAGGGCAGCACCCGAGTCTATGCCGGACATGACCAGTTCATTCAGTTCAGGTGGTATGGCAAAGTCGAATGTGTCCAAAATGACGCAAACCGCAACAGGAGAATAATCGTTACCCCTCACGTAGCGACCTTCTTCGGGAGGGTAGCCATGTGGGGGCTTAACCTTTAGCATTGAATATGAAACCTCCATTTAGCCAATCGGCTCACCAGTCTGGTATCAAGGGATAACTCGGGTAACCCATTTCAATCATCAGGCATACTTACCTACTGTGCCTGTGGTTAAGGCCAGCCACAGAACGAACCCCGAGACCGCTTGGGCTAGAAAAGCACAAGAATTCAGAGCCGCCATTAACAGATTCAGCCTAGCCTTGCTCATTATTCACCTTCTTTACTTCAGCAGCGCCTAACGACCTATTAGGTTCACAACCTACGGGCAGCAGCCTGGAGGGAGCTGTTCTCTTACTCCCCGCCGGGGATTCAGACTCATATTACTTTCTTCAAACGTGAAGCTCGTCCCGTCTGGCATTGTCAGCGTTACTTGTAAAATGCCACGTTCGCCGGGAACAGGCGCGTGATCGTTATATTCCAAACGTATCCTGGCTATCAGGTCCTCCGTGTAGTCTTTCTTCGTTACATGGATGTCACTCCACTCCTGGATAAGCTTACCTTTCTCCTCTTTGAAAGCATCCGGCTGCGACCACAGCTTGGCGTTGAGGCTGCCTTCAGCCTTAACCATGAAACCTTCTACATCCTGTGGCCTTATTACGAACTGTACCCCATCTGGTTCGGGGTCATCATCCCAGTTCACTGCCCCTGATACAATCAAGCCGACTGCCTCGATATCCTCAGGAGTGCCAGCACAACTACAAGTCAAAACCGCCGCTGCAAAGCACGCTACCACTGGAAATGCAATGCTCATTTCTCCTCTCCTCAGGTGCCCGGTACGCACTGCACCGAGGAAACTGCTATCCCACACCATAAAGGCCTTTCTTGATAATGTTCTTGACTGTTTCGTCAAAGACGTCCTCATTGTCGAGGCAATCCCAAAACCAAATCTCTTGTATATGCCTGACATGGTCAACACCACCCTTTATCGCATTGATGAATAGCTGCGAGCCAACAGCACCATACTTGTTGGCGATAGCAGCATTCTTCTCATCCCCCAGGTCGTATATCTGAAAGGTCAGCTTGCCGCTATTCAACTCATCTTGAAAAAACGTATTCACGATGTAGCCAACACGCTCTTCCACGTAGACGCAAGCCACACAGCGACGAGCACGATGAAAGTAGACAACCTCCACCGTGTCAGCCGGCCCTGACAGATGGTCCGAACGCTGTTCTAAAGGCACCGGCGATGAAGAAGCTGGGCCTACACAAGAGCAGAGCAGCCCAGATACCAAACTGAAACAGAGAAGAACACAAATCATTCTTCCCAATGGCATCACTGTACCCCCATGATCTGTAACTGGGCAGTAATTTGAGCTTTGGGCAGGAACCCTGCATGGCGGGCCACCTCTCTGCCGGTGCTATCAAAAAATATCTGGACAGGCATAACCATAATCCCGTACTTCTCAGCAAGGTCTTCGTGAAAAGGGATTTCAACAATCAGCACATTCACTTTACCCTCGTATTCAACGGCCAGCTCCTCTAATACGGGCTTCATCTGCTTGCATGGGATGCACTCTCTCCAGCCGAATTCGGCTAAAGTGGGCTTCCCGTTTGACAATGCCTTTTCCAGAGGAAATGAAGCCAGATCAGAAGAATCAGAGCTCCCGCAGGCACAAAGCAGCCCAGCCACTAATACGGCTAGTAGTGGAAAACAAACCTTAGATTTGGTCACTCTCACGTTGTTGACCGCCTTTCTCAATTATTAGGCTATTTCTTGACCAAGGATTACTCGTTATTCAAACCATGACATATGGCTGCCCTTCCCAACATCATCACTGTTATGCATACCCTATTCTTGGGCGGGGCCAAGAATGTTATCGAAAATATCCTCCAACTCCTCAACAGTGCTAAACTCCGCATCGACCAGCCGAATAATTCCGTTACCGTCTACAAAAAAAGTTGCGGGAACGCCGGCTACCGAATACAGGTCACTCACTTCTCCTTCCAAATCGAGGAGAATAGGAACAGTTAGGCCTTCACCCGTAGCATAACCCCGGACCATTGATTCTCTTCCCTCGGCATGAATATTGAGTATTGTTATCTTCTCTGCTGGCGCTCTAGTGAAGGCCTCCTCGATTATAGGCATTTTCTTTCTACACACTCCACACGACGCCTTCCAGAAATTGAGCATCACCAATTTCCCTCGGTAATCGCTTAACGTTACAGCTTTGCCATCAAGGGCTCGAAGGGTAAAATCAGGAGCGCGTTTTCCCACTTCAGCACCGATAGCAAGCGCAAGAGTTGCCTCTGGTTCAGATATTCCTTGATTTCCCTCGGCATCTGTTGATTTCACCTGGAAGTGATACGTGGCATCAGGTGCTAGCTTGGCTAAGTTGATAGAGTGGGTGGTGTCAAGACCCTCCTTTGACACTGTGCGTCGTTCTGAAGAGCCTGTCAACCAATACTCAACTTCGCCTGTGGCGGGTTTATCAGTAGCCCACGTGATGATGACACTGGATTCTGTCGTATAGCAAACTCGGACATTGGAAATCACGGGTGGCCCTATGTAGATGGCCAGTGTTGTAAAGTAATGCTCTTTCGGCAATGTCTGGTAATCTGGAATATCGCTCAAGAGAATCTGGAAGTAGTACGTAGTGTTCGGGACAAGACAATCGACGATCATACTATGATTGATAACCAGGGCTTTGTCAGTCCATGTCCTGATGAAAGAGCCTTTTTCATCATACACCTGGAGGCTGCTGACAGTTGGTTCATCCGTTACCCAAGAGATCATGGCGCTCTTCTCCGTTATTCCTGAAACAGATATGTCCGAGATTATTGGGGCTGCGCCTCCTGACTCTTTCCTAATCGTGTCAGTGCCAGTGAATAACGCGGTGAGACCGCAAGTAATCATGCCCAGGCCAAGAAGGCAAATGCCAGCCAAAGCTACATTACGAGGACGCTGTGTGATAGCTTGCCCGACTACACTTAAACGCCTTAACAATCTGGAAACGTGATTTCGCAAGCTACTACGACATTCAAGCATCTTAATTCTCAGTGCTGCTAAGGCAGGTTTCTTTTTCCTAACCAAGTTGACCAGCCACTTTCGACTGGTAAAGAAATATCCGGGATGGAAGACTATTATTACCATAGCGAGAGCAAAGAGGACAATGTCATAAATGAGAGATTGAACAGGCGTAAGCGAACCAAATATCTCCTCCCATACACCAAAGCAGCTTGCGCACCTAGTGTATCCTCCCTGGATGATCGACCACACATTGGTCCCGCCAAATGCCAAGATAAGCGGGAGGCAAAGGACCGCCATGAGGCGCGGCATAAAACCGATAATTAAGAGGCATCCTAAGACGAGTTCTGCCCACGGCAAGATGTAGGGGATAAGAACATTGAACAGGAAATAAACCGTCGCCGGCGTTAGAAAGATATCGGGAATAACACTACTGATGAAGTCCACAACCTGGGCTGGCACCTCTTCCAAGCCAAGCACTTTGCCTGTGCCTGATGCCAGAAACGTTAGCCCGATGAGGATGCCAGCAGCTAAACTTAGTTTATCTCTCATCCGCTCTCACCTTCTCGCAGAAATGTAAGTTTGTTCCTCACCCTCGAGGCTCTGTTCTGTAGGAAGCCTAACGTTATGGTCAAAGCCCTTTTCATTAGTCTTGCTCACGTTTACTAGCGCCACGTGAGTGATTAATCTAGGATTGTATCCACAGCACCACGTAATATATGCCTACTCCTATGAAGATGACAGAGAC
>JACNFS010000151.1 GCA_014384515.1 Dehalococcoidia bacterium
ATGTGGTGAGGTGCCCGAGGGTGACCAAGGGCTTGATTGGTAAGCAAGTCGGTGGAATTCCGGCACAGTCCCGCCTACTGTGACAGTCAGAACACCAACCTCACTAATTGCGGCTGCCTCCGCGGAGTAAGGGGGTGGGATTCATTTTTTTGATTAATCCCCCTTGCTTTCCGGAGCGGGGGATTTTGTTTTGCCATGAACTTGAAAAGAATCACAATGGGTCAACATATCCGAGATTGCCTTCTTATTCTGTTGCTATTGGCATTGCTTCCCTGCCTCGGTTGCGTTCCCCAATCCACCCCAGGCAATCTGGTCGATGACCTCGGCAGGACGGTCACCATTGACCAAATACCTCAGAGAATCATCTCTCTGGCACCGAGCAATACCGAGATCCTGTTCGCTCTCGGCCTGGACGACAGGGTGGTAGGAGTCACTGAGTATTGCAACTATCCCGAAGCGGCTACAGCTAAACCCAAAGTAGGCGGTTTCAGCACCGTCGATATAGAGAAGGTGGTTTCTCTTGAGCCAGATCTGGTGCTGGCAACGCGAATTCACGGCAAAACTGTTATCCCGGCGCTAGAAGAGCTCGGACTCACGGTTGTAGCCCTAACACCGAGTTCTCTAGACGAGGTGCTGAACAGCATCACACTGGTAGGCAGACTCACCGGCCAGCGCAAGGAGTCTTCGCAACTAGTTAATAGCTTGAGGACAAGGATTGAAAATGTGGCCAGCAAAACTCGAAACCTCCCTCCGAACCAAAGGCCGAGGGTCCTTTATCTCACCTGGCATGATCCCTTGATGACTGCCGGCACAGGAACCTTGGCCGATGACATAATCAGCAAAGCAGGCGGACAAAACATCGCGCACGATATCTCAGGAGACAAGGCTATCAATCTGGAGACAGTCATCCATAGAGACCCCGAGGTGATTATCGCCTCTGTTGGTATGGGAACAGGCGAAGACTTGCCCTGGCAATATGTCAAGACCGAGCCGAGACTGGAAGACACTCAAGCATTGGTCAATAAGAGAGTATACAGAATCGACGGTGACACAATACACCGTCCTGGCCCTCGGATAATTCATGCTCTGGAGTTAATGGCACAATTCATTCATCCAGAGCTCTTCTACGCAACCGAATGAATATTAATCATATCACCTATTCAAATAGTGTCTCCTGTTCAGCCGGCAATCGCGAGCTGCCGCATGAGGTGATAAGGATCATCTAGGAATGGCATTAGAACTGCTCAAAGATGTGACCATACCCAAAGCCGCTACCGCTTACCCTCTACACTGGCGTAGTCGAGTTTACGCCATAGTTGGTCTAGTTGTACTTCTAGGAGTAGTGATGGTAGTGACCTCGGCCATAGGCAGTACTCATATCCCCCTGGCTACTCTGGGGCAGGTATTGTTGAGCAAGTTACCGTTTATCGAAGTCGAGCCCACCTGGGCCAGCAGTGTGGAGACCATCATTCTTGACATTCGTTTGCCTCGGCTGCTCTTGGCGGGGCTGGTAGGTGCCGCCTTGGCCGTGGCTGGAGCTACGTACCAGGGGCTTTTCCGCAACCCCTTAGCTGACCCCTACCTTATCGGCGTCGCCCAGGGAGCAGCGCTGGGAGCCGTCATCGGTTTCGTCCTGCCGGTATCATGGCAAGCCGCCAGCATCCCATTATTGGCATTCGCCGGCGCTCTCATAGCTGTAGCTGTCGTCTACTCCATAGCCAAGGTGGGCAAAACCCTGCCCATGACAACTCTTATCTTAGCTGGTGTAGCCCTGGGCGCCTTCCTGGCGGCAATTACTTCATATTTGATGATCGCCTCAGGAGACAAATTGCACGGCATAATTTCCTGGCTCCTGGGCACATTTTCATTGACCAGTTGGTGGCAAGTGACAATGGTGATGCCCTATATCTTTGTTGGCATAATTATCATCTGGCTCCACGCCCGACCTCTAAATGTAATGCAGCTTGATGAAGAGCAGGCACAGCAACTAGGCATCAATGTAGAGCGAGTCAAGCTGATTCTGCTCGGGGCCGCAACCCTGATAACCGCCGCCGCAGTTTGCTTCTGCGGTATTATCGGCTTTGTCGGCATAATTATCCCTCACGCTGTGCGGCTCGTCTGGGGCCCCGACCATCGCTTTCTGCTGCCGCTGACCACCCTTGCCGGGGCCAGCTTTTTGATTCTGGCCGATACGGCTGCGCGTACTGTGCTAGCACCGACCGAGATACCAGTGGGTGTAATCACTGCCTTTTTGGGAGCTCCTTTCTTTCTCTATATACTGCGACAAAAGAAGAGGGCCGTATTCTAGATGCTTAACTTACGCTTAGACAAAGTCAGTTTGGGCTACGGTAAGCGAAGAGTGTTACATAATATTGTTCTCGAAGCCAAGCCACGGGAAATGCTAGGCATTATAGGTCCTAACGGCTCGGGTAAATCGACATTGATTAGAGGCATAACCCGCGTAATTTCGCCCAGTTCCGGGCAAGTTTTCCTTGACGGACAGGATATAGCCAGTATGAGCCACAGTGATTTGGCCAGGCTGATGGCTGTTGTGCCTCAGAATCCAGTCTTACCTGACCCATTCACCGCCTTCGAGGTGGTGTTGATGGGACGGACACCACATCTGGGACTTTTGAGGCACGAAGGGGAAAGAGATTTGGCTATCGTTCGAAGAGCCATGGAAGTCACCAAAACTGTCGCCTTCGCTGAGCGCAGAATAGGTGAGCTTTCCGGCGGTGAAAGACAGCGCTTAAGCATCGCTCGGGCGTTAGCTCAAGAACCAAAGATAATGCTCCTGGATGAACCTACTGCCCATCTCGATATCAATTATCAGATAGAGACTCTCGACTTGGTTCGTCAACTATGCCTGGAGCAAGGATTGATAGTTGTGGCGACATTACATGACCTAAACCTGGCTGCTCAGTATTGCGACCGATTGATTATGCTCAGTAATGGGAAAATCTACTGTCATGGAGTTCCAAAGGCGGTAATCAACGCTCAAACCATTAAAGAAGTCTACGGGGCTGAAGTTCACGTCTATCCTCATCCGCTCAATGACTTGCCAGCTACCCTTATTGCATCTGAGAAAGACAGGCATAAGCTGAGCCAGAAGTCGGTGTGAAAGCCATGGAGATTATATTTATTCTGCTTATAGCCCTTGCGTTTGACCTCGCCTTCAGCGAGCCACCTAATTCCTGGCATCCCGTGGCCTGGTTAGGCAAGCTCATCTCTCTAGACGTGAAGTGGGCTCCTCGAAGAGGCAGGCTGAGGCAGCTAATTTACGGTATCGGCATGGTTTTAGTGACATTGGGACTAATTGTCGCACCCGTTTATTTCTTACTCGTATATCTCAAAGAAATGCATTCAGTCGTCTATGTTATCGCTGCCGGGTTCTTACTCAAATTCAGTTTTTCCCTGCGCGGGTTGAGGCAAGCAGTGGGTGAGGTCAAAGGATGCCTGGCCCAGGACAACTTGGCCCAGGCATGCGTTAGCTTGAGGTCTCTGGTCAGCCGTGACACTTCCGACCTCAACCAAAACCAGCTAGCGTCAGCCGCTGTGGAGTCGGCAGCCGAAAATACCTGCGATAGCTTCATAGCCCCCCTGTTTTACTTCTTGCTTTTCGGTGTGCCTGGAGCAATAGCCTACCGGATAGTCAATACCTTTGATGCTATGGTGGGATACCATGGGGAGTGGGAATACCTAGGTAAGTTTGCCGCCCGACTGGATGACGTGGTTAATTTTGTCCCGGCCCGGGTCACCGGTTTGCTAATAGTTCTAGCTGCCTGGATATGCAAGAAAAACGTGTCACAAGCCTGGCGCATTATGCTTCGTGACCATAAGAAAACGCAGAGCCCTAACGCCGGCTGGACAATGAGTGCCATCGCCGGTGCTCTGGGAGTGCAACTGGAGAAAGCAGGGCACTATAACCTGGGCGATAACCACTGTTCCTTGTCACTAGATACTATAGATGCTTCCTTGCAAATGATAATGGTCGCGGCTGTTATTTGGAGCTTATTATCTATCTTAGCTGAGGTGATATACTTTGTTGCAACCTAAGCCAGCCATAGAAAAGCTTGTCCCCTGTACTCACGGTGGCATCGATTATAGCGAGCTAGAAAAACTAGGGATTTCCTCAGAGACCATTCTCGACTTCAGCGTTAGCTGCAACCCCTTCGGGCCACCACCAGGCATTCGAGAAGCCCTGGACAACACATCCATCGAGTGCTATCCTGATTCTGAAGCTAGCCAACTAAGGTACCTGTTAGCCAGCCAGCTAAATGTCGCCCCAAACAACCTTGTAATAGGTAGCGGCTCGACCGAGCTAATCAGGTTGGTAGCCATTGCCTATTTTGGCCCCAAGGACTCAGTCATTATTCCTCAGCCTACTTACGGCGAGTATGAAATCGCCTGTCAGCTAGTCGATGCTGATGTGCTGAAGCAACTGATGCGGAAAGAGTCGAATTTCCACTTAGACATAGCTGAGACAGTAGACTTGATCCGGAAACATCAGCCTAAGGGCATTTTTCTATGCAACCCTAACAACCCCACCGGGCAGTATCTGGCCAAAGAAGAGGTCGAGAGGATTCTATCAGTCTCCAAAGACAGCCTGGTCATACTTGATGAAGCCTATATCGCCTTCACCGAAAATGCGTGGACATCTCTGGACTTAGTAAATCATGGCAATCTAGTCATCCTACGGTCAATGACCAAGGACTACGCCTTGGCCGGATTACGCCTTGGCTACGCTATAGCCGCTGCGCCCATCATCTCGGTTCTAAAACGAGTCCGACCACCGTGGAACATCAATGCCGTAGCCCAGAAAGCTGGGATCCTCGCCCTAAATGTCGATGGTTATATCAAGGAGTGTGGGACAAAAATTCAGGAGGCAAAGAGCTTTCTGATAAAAGAGCTAACATATCTTGGTCTGTCGCCATTGCCATCACAGACCAACTTCTTTCTGGTCGAAGTTGGCAACGGCGCAGAATTCAGGCAAGCGTTGCTTGAAAACGGAATCCTGGTTCGTGATTGTGCCTCCTTCGGTTTACCGCATTACATTCGCCTGGCACCACGCACCTTGCCTGAATGCCAGAGGCTCATTGGGGCCATAAAAGACACCGGAGTTTATAGCCATGGCAGCTAAGACCTTAATGATACAAGGCACAGCTTCCTCGGTGGGCAAGAGTATCATTGTGACTGCATTGTGCCGCATTTTTCGGCAAGACGGATTCCAAGTTGCCCCCTTCAAGGCTCAGAATATGGCCTTGAATTCCTTCGTCACCAATGAAGGCGGCGAAATCGGACGGGCTCAAGCAGTACAGGCTGAGGCAGCCGGCATTGA
>JACNFS010000152.1 GCA_014384515.1 Dehalococcoidia bacterium
CACCTCATTCAGGGCAAGTTGAACCCTTTTTGGTTCTGGCTTGTCCAGGTTAGGATTTAGCAACGCGATTGAATACGCGATAAGGCGAGTGGGATGATGGACATCCATAGCCTATACCGTCCTTTTCTGCACCACTTCCGCACGAAGAGGATGCAGCGATTCTGCCGTCTCTTTGGACTTACGGAGGCGACCCAGGTACTGGATGTTGGGGGAGACTTCTTCAATTGGTCTCTTGTTTCAATCACGCCCTCCCTCACCATTGTCAACCTGTGCTCACCGCGTGAGAGGGAGAACAGCTTTGCTTGGGTTATTGCTGATGGTCGGTATCTGCCTTTCAAAGACGGTGCCTTCGACATCACCTACAGCAACTCAGTCATTGAGCACCTGGGCGATTTTGTGAGTCAGCGGGCATTTGCCAGAGAGAGCAAACGGGTGGGTGTTCGCTATTATGTGCAGACGCCGAACAAGTGGTTTCCCGTTGAGCCACATTTGATCACGCCTTTCATCCACTATCTTCCAAAGTCTGTGCAGAAACGGCTCCTGCGAAATTTCACCATCTGGGGACTGGTAACCCGGCCAACAGTTCAACAATGCGATAACTTTCTACAACAAGTGCGACTACTGGATGAGCGAGAATTGAGAAAACTCTTTCCAGATGCCGAAATCTGGCACGAGCGCGTGCTGGGACTCATTAAAGCTTTGATTGCTGTCAAAATCTGAGCGAAGGAGAAAAAGCGTATGTCGTTCTGGCAAGATCGTCGTGTTTTGATTACCGGCGGAGCTTCTTTTATCGGCTCCAACCTCACCGATGTCCTGGTGGAATGGGACCAGAGTGCGCATCGTGGATGATCTCTCCAGCGGTACATTGGGTAATGTCTGGCAACATCTGATCAGTGGCGTCATGAAGTTCAATTCCTTAAGGTGAGATATGAGTGTCGTTGTAATCACCGGTTCTGCAGGTCTAGTTGGCTCCGAAGCAGCTCTGTTCTTCGCTGGCCTGGGCTTTGACGTGGTAGGCGTTGACAACGATATGCGTCGTGTATTCTTTGGCGATGAGGCATCTACTATCTGGAATCGGCAGCGTCTCGAGCGCCTACTAGGGTCAAAATATTGCCATGTGGATGAGGACATTCGGAATTACGAGATTATTACCAAGGTTTTTAGACAGTATGGCTCTGCTATTAAGTTGGTGATTCATACCGCGGCCCAGCCTTCACACGATTGGGCCGCTCGTAATCCCATGATCGATTTTACTGTCAACGCTAACGGTACGCTTAATCTGCTGGAAGCAACCCGTCATTATGCTCCAGACGCAGCCTTTATCTTCATCTCAACCAACAAGGTGTACGGAGACACCCCCAACCGCTTGCCCCTTATTGAACAAGAATATCGCTGGGAGATTGACCCTAATCATACCTATGCAATGGGTATCCGAGAGGATATGTCGATAGACCAAACATTGCATAGTTTGTTTGGCGCATCTAAAATAGCTGCTGACATTTTAGTTCAAGAATATGGACGCTATTTTGGTCTTTACACCGTATGCTTCCGAGGAGGGTGTCTTACTGGGCCTAATCACTCAGGCACCCGATTGCATGGGTTCCTGGCTTATTTGATGAAGTGCACCGTAACGGGCACGCCATATACAGTTTTTGGCTATAAAGGAAAACAGGTTCGCGATAACATCCATAGCGCTGACTTGATTCGAGCCTTCTATGAATTCTTCAAAGCTCCCCAGCGAGGAGAGGCTTACAACATAGGCGGTGGGCGCTATAGCAATTGCTCGATACTGGAAGCCATCCAGATGTGCCGGGAGATTACTGGGCAGGAGCTCAATTGGACATATTGTGAGAGGAATCGCATTGGCGATCACATTTGGTGGATCAGTGATAACGGCAAATTCATGAACCATTACCCCAACTGGCGCTTGGAATACAACGTATCAAGGATTCTGCAGGAGATCTATGAAGTCAATCGGGAGCGTTGGAAGAAAGAAATGGTCAAATGATAGACCGGGGCAAGAAGAACATCCTTGGTATTCTGGTGGATGCTGTAGACTACGAAGCCGCTGTCACCAAAATCGTCGCAGCCGCTCTCGTGCATAAAGGCATAGCGGTTTCGGCACTGGCCGTTCATGGTGTAATGACTGGGGTCTTTGATCCAACGCATCGCTACCGCCTCAATCACCTAGATCTGGTCGTACCCGATGGGCAACCGGTACGTTGGGCCTTGAATGCGCTCTACCACACTCAATTGCCCGATCGGGTATATGGGCCAACACTGATGTTAAAGACGTGCGAATGTGCTTCCCGGGAGAGGCTGCCGATATACTTGTATGGCAGCCGCCCGTCTGTGATTGAAGCTTTATCCTACAATCTTTGTTCTCATTTTCCCGACTTGGTCATCGCAGGCACTCAGCCTTCTCGATTCAGGCAAATCTCTACTGAAGAGAAAGAACAAGTTGTGCAAGACATTCGCAATAGCGGTGCAGCGATTACATTTGTCGGTTTGGGTTGCCCAAGGCAAGAGATATGGGTCTATGAGTACCGCGAGGACCTGTCCATGCCTCTGGTTGCTGTAGGTGCTGCTTTTGATTTCCACGCAGGAACCTTGCCCCAGGCGCCCCCGCTTCTGCAGCGCTCAGGCCTAGAATGGTTCTATCGATTTATGCATGAACCTCACCGCCTTTGGAAGCGGTACCTGCTCTTGAATCCACTCTATCTCGGTCTACTGCTATTGCAGGCAACAAGGCTCGTTCGTTTTGACTCTGCAAAAGTCACACCTCCTACGCGGGAAATGCGATACGGGTGAATCTCTTGATAGGCCGAATTGGCACGCTCATTTACAAGCATCTGTTGAAGCTCAGGGCATTTCGGAATCTGGCTGCCCATCTGTTCCATTGGCTGGCAATCTCTTTACTTGCGGTTACCTTCCTTAACGACCCACCCTTTCTGGCCCTTGGACTGGCCGTCCTCGGTGGCCTCTTCATCGGCATCGAGGTGCACAGGGTTTACGAACGCCAGGCTGCAGCTCCTCGCCAAGTTGATGATCATCCCGCATTTGTTGGCTTCTTGCATTGGCCCATCATCGGCCTGATCGTCCTTAACTACGGCTGGTTCGTGTTCGCGGATCGGCCACCTGTGGCCGGGCTGCTTGTCCTGGGGGCGCTTTTCATCTTGCGCATCGTCCGCACACGTGCGTTGTTCCCCTGGACACCTCACGACTTCCCGATCATCTTACTGATTCTGCTAACGCTGTTCTCGGGGCTTATGCTGACGGTTGACCCATCCTTGAGTTTGCCCAAGGTCTATGGTGTCGTGCTGAGTGTACTAGCCTACTACGAAACTGCCTATGGTATTCGGCTCAAGGGGAATCTCAACCGCTGGCTCATCGCTTTGAGCGTCCTGGGCATCGGAATGGCTGCGCTGGGCCTGTTGGGCGCCGACTGGTTCTCCGCCAAGTTGCTAAACCTGTCGAAGGTCTATGCCTTCATCCCACGCAAAATTGCTGATGTGCCTCGCTCCCTTCGTGGCGGATTTCACCCCAATGGTGTAGCCGGCACCCTTGTTTTCGTGATCCCGGTCTATGCTACGCAACTCATAACTATCTTACAGGCCAACAATACACGCCGGCCACGGCACGCCATGTTGATCACCGGTCTCACCTTCCTGGCTTTGGTAAGCACGATTATCACATTGGTGCTCACCCAGTCTCGAGGCGCCCTGCTGGGGCTCGCCATTGCGTCTGTAGCACTATTCTTCGCTTGGAAACGCCGCTGGATTCTGAGCCTGACCAGTCTGGTGGGCCTATTGCTTCTGGCGGGCGTGCTCCTGGTGCGTTTCCCGACCCTCCTGGGAACCTTCGACGCAGCCCAGACTGAACAAAAAGTCCTCTCGTCGTATGAGTTCCGATTGACCGTGTGGCACGCAGCCTTGCAAGCCCTTCAAGCCTTTCCACTTAGCGGTGTGGGTATCGGCACCTTCGACACAGTGGCACGCCACCTCTTCCCATATCTATACCCAGCCTCCTTCCTGTACAACCCCTCCGCCACCATCACCCACGCCCACAACGAGCTCCTCCAGGTGGCCATTGACCTGGGCATCCCTGGCTTCGTCGCCTACGTCGCCCTGCTGGCCGCCTTTGTCCGCACCGCCTGGCGGGCTTACACTTGGGCACCGGATGAGCGGATCAAACGACTGATCCTCGGCCTGGGCGCGGGCATGCTGGCCCACCAAATCTTCGGCCTGACCGATGCCTTCTTGCTGGGCACCAAACCGGGCATCGTCATGTGGATTATCATGGGCCTCGTCACCGGCCTGTACCTCAACCTGGCACCCGATCACCTGGCGACACAAGGTCATGAGCACGTCCACCCACCTGCTCCCGCTGGACCCTAGTCCAGCGGCCTCAGCAGCCCGTTGTGACCCTGACCAGGTGGGACCAGTGGTTTTCGACACCTGACTGCGCCCTTGAAGCAGCGAACTAGGGTCCGCTGCGAGCACGAGGTGAACAGATACTTGACTCATAAACTCGCCGCAGGAAGACCGGCCTCCGAGGGAGCGCGGGCTGAAAGCGGCGGGTTTGTTTTTAGCCTTCCAGTATGGTATAATTAGCTCACCACGCAAAGGAAAAGTTCCTATGTTCAAGAGGTTCAATACTGGTTATATGGTGTTCCTGTTTATCATGGATCTCGTCCTCACCGAGGGCGCTCTGTACGTAGCCAGCGTGCTCCGATTTCGCCTGCCCTATGGCGATCGGGTTCCCTGGGAGATGGCACACGTGCCTTTACAGGTCTATGGACTGGTGGCCTTGATCTGGCCCCTGATCTTCCTGATCCTATCTCTATATAACTCCAACCGGGTATTCAGAGCTGTTGACGAATTCCCGCTCGTCATTCTGGCTACGACTCTAGCCGCTTTCAGCCTCGCCGGTATCCTCTATCTCACTTACCGCGATATTCCTCGTTACCTGTTTTTGTACTTCTTCTTGATTGATCTTGCTCTTCTTACAGGCTATCGTGCTGTGTTACGAGCTTTCTTTCGCCTCCGTCGCAGCCACCATCAGGGCATGACCCGCGTTTTGATTGTCGGCGCGGATTCACTGGGCCGTGAGGTTGCCCAGGCTTTGGAAGGGTACCGCTACATGGGCCTGGAAACGGTTGGGTTTCTGGCTGAGGATTCCCATAGACAAGAGGTGACGCTTGAGGGCTTGCCTGTGCTTGGCACCTTAGACCAGGCATGCGACGTGGTGGAGGATTATAACGTCGAAGAAGTGATCATTGCCTTGAAACATCACGAGCGAAGTCGTCTGGCCAATTTGATAGCAGAGCTAC
>JACNFS010000105.1 GCA_014384515.1 Dehalococcoidia bacterium
GGCCACCGTCTCTACTGCGTCCAGCCCCTGACACGGGCCGAGACCCACTACGCTACGGCGGAGTAGGAAGTCACTTACGGTGAGGGCGCTCTCCTCTTCTACGCTGTGCCGTACCTGGGACAGGATATCCCGGCAGTGGGGACAGATGGGCTGGCCTCCCCTGACATCCTGGCACGCCAAGTCCAGAACCTGAGAGAAGCGGGAGCCATACAGGGTGGCGAGGTGGGCGACTGTCTCCACAGTGAGGCCGCTTTTCTGAGCAGCCTGCTCCACCCTTTCCCGCGGCACAGCCGGTGCTCCGGGCAGGGAAGCTTCCGCAGTCCTACAGCGTACCCTCACACCAAGCTTTCGGCACACCAGATCCACCGTCTCCTCGGCTATAGCGCGGTAGCCGGTTATCTTGCCTCCCAACACCGAAACGAAGCCGCCCACACCATCCCTCCGCTCATGGTCTGCAAGCTTGTGTTGGCGCGAGACATCCGACGCTCTCTTTGCCCCAGAGCCAGCCAATGACCGTAGACCAGCGCTAGTGTATAAGATGTCCTCCATCTTGACAGCAGGGAAGGCTCGGCGAACCTCGGCCAACAAATAAGCCACGTCATCTGCCCCGGCATACACGGCATCCAGGTCCCCAGAGTAGTCGGTGTCGGTTGTCCCAATGAGGGAGTAGCCTTGCCAAGGGATTATGAAGAAAAGGCGGCCATCCGCATGGGCAAAGCGGACCACGGCGTTGCGGGAGACTTGGGAAGTGAGGAGATGGATGCCCTTGGTCCGGCGCACCATAGGCCTGGCGCTGCTGTGTAGCATGCCCCGCACACAGTCCACCCAGTGACCGGCAGCGTTGACCACGACGCGAGCGGCCGCCTCATACACCTCTCCCGATAGGACATCCCGTACCTGCACTCCACACACAGTATTGCCGCTTCTGAGGAGCCCGGTAACCTCAGCATGGTTCACGACTAAGGCCCCGTGTTCGGCGGCAGAGAGGACGTTTTCCAGGCAGAGCCGCTCTGCAAATGGTACTTGACAATCGTAGTAGAGGTAGGAACCCACCAACCCCTCCAGGTCTAAGCCCGGCTCCAACTCCGAGGTCTCACGGCGCGAAAGCCGGTGGCAGGAGGGAAGAGTCTTCTCGAAGGAGAGGAGATCGTAAAGGTGCATACCGAACGCAAAGGCCACACGGTCTAAAGGTCGGGTTATAGGTATAACGAAGGGAAGGGGATGCACCAGGTGAGGCGCGATGCCAAGGAGAATCTCCCGTTCCCGCATGTCCTGCCGCACCAAGCGAAACTCCAGTCCGCGCAGGTAGCGCAGGCCTCCGTGAATCAGGCGCGACGAACGAGACGTGGTACCGTAGGCAAAATCCTCCTTCTCCAGAAGCAACGTCTTGAGGCCACGTAGGGCTGCGTCGCGGGCAATGCCTGCCCCGATGATGCCTCCCCCCACCACAATCAAGTCAAAAGCCTCCCTGACGAGGACGTCAAAGTCTCTCTTCAAACTGCTTTCTCCTGTCTCGCTCAGCTTATGACCCAGCCGCGGGCACGCTCTACAGCGCGCTTCCAGCCTGCGTAGAGGGTCTCCCGCTCGTCGATAGACATTCTCGGTTCATAGGTCTCACCAGCGTGCCACTGTCTCGCAATCTCAGCGGTGTTGTGCCACAGGCCCACCGCCAGGCCAGCCAAGTAGGCGGCTCCAAGGGCAGTGGTCTCAGCCACCGCTGCCCGCTGAATCGGCACGCCCAGGATGTCCGCCTGGAATTGCATCAGGAACGCATTGGCGGTGCCTCCACCATCCACTCGCAGCAGGGGCACCTGGAGGTCGGCTTCGGCTCCCATAGCCTCTACGACGTCCCGAGCCTGGTAGGCGATTGCCTCCAGGGTAGCCCTTGCTAAATGTCCCCTGGTGGTACCCCGAGTGACGCCGACGATGGTACCCCGGGCATACATGTCCCAGTAGGGGGCGCCCAAGCCCACAAAGGCGGGGACGAAGTACACCCCGCCGCTGTCGGGGACAGAGCAGGCCAGGGCCTCGCTCTCAGCGGCGTTCGCAATCAGGCCCAGACCATCACGTAGCCACTGGACAGCGGCTCCGGTAATGAATATGCTCCCCTCCATGGCATAGGTCACTCCGTCTGCCAGTCCCCAGGCCAGGGTTGTGACTAGACCTTTCCGGGAGGGAACCGGCCTATTACCGGTGTTGAGCAGAACGAAAGAGCCCGTCCCGTAGGTGTTCTTGGCCATGCCCGCATCATAGCATGCCTGGCCAAAAAGGGCCGCCTGCTGATCGCCGGCCACGGCGCACAGGGGCACCCGGGAATCCCCGAGAAGGCCAGCGACTGCCTCCCCGTAGACCTGACTAGAAGGCATCACCCGAGGAAGAACGGCTTCTGGTATGTCCAAAGCAGCAAGAAGTTCCTTGTCCCATTGAAGACTGTAGATGTTGAACAGCATGGTGCGGGAGGCATTGCTGTAGTCGGTGATGTGGATGGCACGCCCGGTGAGGTTCCAGATGAGCCAGCTATCCACCGTTCCGAAGAGGAGGTCCCCCTGTTGGGCACGGTGTTGCCCTTGGGCGATGTGGTCCAGGATCCAGCGAATCTTGGTGGCGGAGAAGTAGGCATCTACGATTAGCCCAGTCTTCTCCTGAATAGGCTGGCCCATGCCCCTTTCCTTCAACTCCTCGCACAGCGGGGCGGTGCGTCGGCACTGCCATACCACGGCGTTGCTCACCGGCTCCCCGGTGTAGCGGTCCCACACCACAGTGGTCTCTCGCTGGTTGGTTACGCCCACACCCCTCACCTGGGAGACGTTCACCGCCGCCTTTTCGAGGGCATCCCGGGCCACTGCCAGAGAGGTACGGAGAAGCTCTTGTGGGTCATGCTCTACCCAGCCGGGTTGCGGGTAAATCTGGCGCACTTCCTGGTAGGCGCTGGAGACCACCCGGCCCTTCTCATTGAAAAGAAGAGCGGTGCTTCCTGTGGTTCCCTGATCTATGGCTAGGATATGGCCTTTGCCGCTCATGGCAAGTTGCCACCCGAGTGGTCGTACATCCTGAGTAGTATAGCACACAGAAGGAAGGGCCGACAGCCATCAGGAACGGATAAAACGTACTGTATTAAGCAGTTGGAGGAAACCAAAGGGGAGTAGACGGCTCAAGATAACTGGCAAATTCAGAAAAAGACCAGGGCTTACGAAATTAAGGGCTTATTACCGCCGGGATAGGGTGCGCCTCGGCATCGATTTCCTTTATGTATAGGATACGATCCCCTTGCAGCTTCCCAATAGTCTCCGGCACGGAAGAAGTTCGCTTAACCTCTAAAAAGCGGTTATGGCTTCAACTTTGGTTTCTGGGTAAATTTGGTCTGGTTTCGGCGGCATGGAATTGTAAACCCAGTTAATAGAGGCACTACCGCACCGGACGCCACCTATTCGTTGCGTTCCTTCAAAGACACCCCGCAGCAGGACATCCTCCATATCGAAGGACATACAGAAAAGGGCAACTGGCGCGTTCGCCGGTATGGCTTTGATATCTTCGCCGAATACTGAGGCCGAGAATATTACATGTTCACTGCCAAAGCTCTGGGCCTGAATGACAGGAATAATCATAGGATAACCGTCCTCTGCAACATACGCCAGGAATGTGAGATTCGTCATCTTATCTATGAGTTGACGAGTCCATAGGTTCAGTACGTCGTTTTCTCCCTTCTTTGCAGACAATGTCTTGGCCATAATGGTCTTTATCGCTCCCAGCACAACACTACCCATTGGAAGAGGCTCCATACCGTATTGTTCTACAAGGTCCATATAATACACCGTATGTATCCCAAAATAGGCATTGTAGCGAAACATGGGCGTGTTGTTCAATATGTCGAATTCCTTCCCACTTCTTTCTATATGGGTGAAGTTCGTCTTGCCGCGCCAGAGGTTCCTGTCAAGCGTCATGATGAGAAAGCCGGTTTTTGGGTTTTTCCTGATATTGACTTTGCTTAATCCCTGGGAAAACTGCCCCCACACCACCTCCGTGGGTGTGCTGGCCCGCAGCGTGGAAATTAGGGTAAGATGAGGCAGCCCTTCTTCGTTTATGGTTGCAAGAAGTCCCACCTTCATCTCTGGCTCGAAATTCTTCATATCTGACTCGGAAAAGGACTTGTAAATATTTTTTTGATTGTTCATATCTGTCTCCCGTATGTTGCTTTCTACGAATCCTCCATTTTTGTGGCGCCGGTTGCAATCACAATCTCCGGGTCAACACCCGACAGCTTTGCATATTGCTCCAGTTCACACAGCGCCGACTTGGTCATAAGTGGCGTATCAGCATATTGCCAGGCAAGCCCCAGCCTTCGGTACTTATCCCGGCAAAGGTTGTTGAATGCACACAATTCCCATCGCTGAACGATACCCGCCAGATTTTGGGCGATAAAAGCGCCGATGCCGGTGATGTTGTCACATGAAGCAGTTGCTCCAGGAATCAGCGGCGTTCTAATCCACAACACTTTCTCAGGAGCCCGGTCGGCGATATAGTTACGGATATATAGAAGACTGTCAAACACCCTCTGGTTATGCTGTCCGGTGAAATCGTAATGCTTACCAGGGTCCACTTCCTTTAAATCAAACAGAACAGTGTCGACATAGGGCAACACCCTTTCAAGGCAATTGGTGGAGCACTCGCCGCAAGTATCAAGGGCTGTGTTGATTCCTTTTTCTTTCAGCCGGCGGAGTAATTCAACGACGAAGCTGCACTGCATGGTAGGCTCTCCTCCCGAAAGCGTAACACCGCCGCCTGATTTCTCAAAATAGGTCTGGTCTTTCATCAATTCATCAACAAGCTCATCCAAACTGATCCGTGTACCTAAAAGCTCCATGGCATTCGCAGGACACGCTTCAGCACACACACCACAGCCTGTACAAAGCTCACGATTGATAGAAACACCATGTTCCGTCTTAGACAGACACCCCTCGGGGCAAGTTTCGATACACGTTCCGCACCCTATACAACGGTTTTCCAGCCACTGCACTTGAGGCTCTACCGATATGCCCTCAGGATTCTGGCACCACGGGCAGCGCAGTGGGCACCCCTTAAAGAACACTGTGGTGCGTATGCCAGGTCCGTCTTCGGTGGAAAACCTTTGCACATGCAGTACAAGCCCCGTCTGGTTTTCTTCTGTATCCTCCGGGGTTGTGTCTTTTGTCACCGTGGGGTCATCAAACACCGCGGTTCTATCGTTTCCCATATCAAAACAGCATCATCAAATTTGATGGCATTCACGAGCTATGATTTCAGTCTGCAATTCCCTACCGATGGCAGTAAAGTATGCATTATA
>JACNFS010000153.1:0-3198 GCA_014384515.1 Dehalococcoidia bacterium
AATCTGCCTAGTCCGCCTGAAGCACAGGCGGACTCAGAGAATTGCCTAGCCTTATCATGTCGACACCACTGCGAATGCAGCAACACAGGCACTGGATGCCAGCTATGCCCCTTCAGCAAAGCTGGAGTCGAGTGGTCACCGATAACGACAACAACATCTGGCTTCAAATCTAACAATTGAGGTAGAGCAGAATCAACCTCCTCAATGAGTTTGACTTTTCGGTTGAAGTCACCATCCTCACCAGCGCTATCCGTTTCCTTAACATGAACATAGAAAAAATCATGCTCCTTATAGCAATCGGTCAAAATCCCTAACTCTTCCTCAATACCGCCGTCAGCATTGAAGACCTTCATTCCTACCAGCTTGGCAAGCCCCTTGTACATGGGGTAACAAGCTATAGCAGCCGGCTTTAGCTTATATATTTCATCCATAGAAGGGATATGAGGTAGCTTGGAGAAACCCCGAAGCAGAATCATGTTAGCCGGATCATGTATTGCCAGAATTCCCTCAGCCTCATCGACAAACGTGTTCGTAATATGTGCTGTATGCTTTGCCTGTGGCTCTGTGGCCAAAGCTATATTGGGAGCAACGCCTATCCTTTGAGGGTCAGTATCCCTGAGTTCGGCAGCTAATCGCTCACCGCGCAAAACCAACAAGAACCGATGGTCTCTGACCGGTAAGACGAAGAGTTCTACGCCTTCCAATTCGATTTGGCTTAGCAGCGCACACAGTTGGGCACATTTGTCCGTGGTAATGCGACCGGCTCTACGGTCGGTAATAAGGCCTTGGTCATCAACAGTGCAGAAATTACCCCGAGCTGCAATGTCATTTTCTGTGAGTTCGAAGCCTATTCCTAGGCCTTCTAAGACTCCTCGCCCGATGGTAAACCTAAAGGGGTCGTAGCCAAATAGCGCCAAGTGCCCTGGCCCACTCCCCGGAGTAATACCTGAGCCTACCGGGTCGACAAGCCCGCATATACCGCTCCTGGTTAGATGGTCAAGGTGAGGGGTAGAGGCTGTCTCCAGTTCAGTCTTGCCAGTTTTGGGATCAGGCAACCCGCCTAAGCCATCCATGACTAGCATGACTATCTTGGAGGGCGAAGCCACGCTGATTTCTTTTATCTGTTCTAAGGTGATCAATGTTCTCTGTCCAGCAGTACAGCCACCCCAGGCAGGCTTTTCCCTTGGAGGAATTTCAAACTTGCCCCGCCACCTGTAGAAACATGAGTCATTTTATGTGTAAGTTTCATTTCTTCAACGATTTCAGCCGTCGAGCCACCACCGATGATAGTTGTTGCCTTCAGATTGGCCAAGAGTTCAACCAACGCCTTGGTTCCTTGGGCAAATCGAGGTATCTCGTAAACTCCCATAGGGCCATTCCAAAAAACGGTTCGACACTGTCTTATTTGCTGAGAAAAGAGCTCAACGGTTTGATGACCAATATCGGCAATATACTTGTTTGGTGGTATCCGAGCTATCGGTACTACCTCGCCTGTAGCTTGCTCGCTGATGCTGTCGGATACCACAACATCTACAGGAAGAAACAAAGATGCTCCGTTTTGTTTGGCAGCTTCTATCAACTGGTGAGCCAATTCTTGTTTATCTGCTTCCACCAAAGAAAGCCCGACCTCATAGCCCTGGACTTTCAGAAAAGTGGCTGCCATGCCGCCGCCAATAAGCAATATGTCAACTTTATCCAAAATATTCTGAATAAGGCCAATCTTATCGCTGACTTTGGCACCGCCCAATAAAGCACCGAAGGGATGCTCAGGAGTAGACAGAATGCTGCTGAGAGCCTCCAATTCCTTTTCCATTAGAAAGCCAGCAATTGCTGGAAGATACTTAGCCACCCCCACTGTCGACGCATGAGCTCGATGGGCAGTGCCGAACGCATCATCCACATAAATATCGGCCGGTTTGGCCAACGCCTGGGCAAAGGACGGGTCATTTGCCTCCTCTTGAGGATAAAAGCGAATGTTCTCTAGAAGCAGAATCTCACCACCCTTAAGGTTGTCTGCCGCTTTCTCTACCGCAGTACCAATACAATCAGACACAGTCGATACTGGCAAATCTACGAGTTGCGAAAGCCGTTGTGCCACAGGTGTCATCCGCAATCCCTCAACTACCCTACCGTCTGGACGTCCCAGGTGAGAACATAGAATCACCTTTGCCTTATGGTCAAGCAGATACGTG
The DNA here is from genome assembly GCA_014384515.1 of Dehalococcoidia bacterium. Taxonomy (GTDB): domain Bacteria; phylum Chloroflexota; class Dehalococcoidia; order GIF9; family UBA5629; genus JACNFS01. The sequence goes on from JACNFS010000153.1 coordinate 2,193, forward strand.
ATGGTAGGCAAAGCGGCCCGAATTCGGCTGTCATCAGTGATAACACCAGTCTTTATGTCCATAGGTACGTTGAAATCAACTCTGACCAGAACCGTCTTTCCCTCGACTTCTGTATCTCGAACTGTCCTTTTGGCCACTTTACCTTTTCCGTGCTATTTGTTCCAGCTTGCTCTTTATCTCTTTAACATCAGCTACTGCCGCTGGAGCTGTTTCAAACACGCTCTTTCCTAACCGGTCAGCTTCAGTGACTTCTGGATGGTAATTGACAAAACCTAACACTTCAAAATCGGACAGGTTATCAACAATGAACTGACGGTCACCGTCGTCTCGCGTCTTTGAGCCTACTATGTAGCATTTCTCGATGCCTAGGTCTTTGGCTAAATCCCGAATAGCCCAAGCTGTTTGGAAACTTCGCTGCCCTGGCTCGACAACTATAATAAAGGCATCTACCGCTTTAGCCGTGCCTCGACCCAGATTTTCCACACCGGCATCCATATCCATAATGACCACTTCGGACCTATTTAATACCAGATGGCTGAGCAGACTTCTGAGCAAAGCTCCTTCTGGGCACAGACATCCGCCGCCTCCCTGCTTCACTGTACCCATAACCAGAAGCTTTATTCCGTCTTTTTCAATGGAGAATCGCTCGGGAATATCGTCAACTTTCGGGTTGACTTTGAAAAAGGCGCCGATACTGCCCGCTTTGACTCCAGTGCGTTCCTGTATTAGGTCCTTGAGTTCAGCTATGGGAGTTATGCGCTGAGCTTCATCGGCGCTAATGCCTAAAGCTGTAGCGAGATTAGCATCTGGGTTAGCGTCAATGGCTATGACCTTCTTGCCTTCACTTGCAAATACACGAGCCAACAGGCTTGAAGTCGTAGTTTTACCTACACCACCCTTGCCAGTAACAGCTAACTTCATGTCCCGTCAGAGAATGCTGGAGAAGTCAAGTTTTTCCTTTGGTTGCCTTTGGACCAGGCGTTTGTGATTTCCTTAGCTAGCCTAG
>JACNFS010000153.1:3485-5282 GCA_014384515.1 Dehalococcoidia bacterium
GTTGACAAGGTCGAGTCGGGCCTGGAGGAAACCGTTAAGAATGCCGACCTCGTTATCATTGCTACTCCGGTTCTGACCATAAAGGAGGTTTTCGCGCAAATAGCTGCTGACCTACACCCCAACTCCGTTGTTACCGATACCGCCAGCACTAAGCTGAAAGTTATGCGATGGGCAGAGGAATTGCTACCACCAACCGTTGGCTTTGTTGGCGGACATCCTATGGCAGGTAGAGAGACACCTGGCATCAATGCTGCTCAAGCTGACCTGTTTCACAACTGTACCTACTGTTTGACACCAACACCGCAGGCTAAGCCAGCAGCAGTACAGACTGTGACAAACATGGTGAAAGAACTGGGGGCTACTCGCCTAATCATCAGCGCCGAGGAGCACGACAATCTGGTAGCTGGCATCAGCCACCTGCCCCTGTTATTGTCAGCAGCTCTGGTCTCAGCAACCACTCAAAATCCTTCCTGGAAACAAATGTCACGACTGGCGGCCAGCGGTTATCGAGACCTTACTCGCTTGGCATCAGGGAATCCAGAAGTGAACGCACATATCTGTCTCAGTAATCAAGCTGCTATCATCTTCTGGATTGACGAATTCAGCAAAGAGCTGGAAGCATTACGCAAGCTGGTAGCCGATGGTGACAACAAGATAGAGAAAGCTCTGGCCCTAGCCAGCAAGGCAAGACAAAAATGGCTGGAAAAACGCAGCTAAGAAAAGTTGCACCACCGAGACAACTAACCGGGGAGATCACTGTTCCTGGTGACAAATCTATCTCTCACCGGGCCATCATCCTTAACGGCTTGGCACGAGGTAACGGCAAAATCAGCAACTTCTCGCCGGGAAAGGATTGTCTATCAACCATCAATTGTCTGAAGGCGCTTGGGGTAAGAATTGCAGGCCAAGGGGACAAGCCACTGGTGCTACTCATTCATGGAGTCGGCAACACAGGCTTAACTGAAGCTCAAAACGTCCTTTATGCCGGGAATAGCGCTACTACTATGCGTCTCCTCAGTGGTGCACTTGTCGCTCAACCCTTCCTTTCTATCCTTACTGGTGACGTGTCTCTTCGTTCCCGTCCTATGAAACGGTTGATTGAACCGCTGCGGCTGATGGGAGCTGAAATCCATGGGCGCGATGAAGACTCTTTCGCCCCTCTTGTTATTAGGGGCAGAAAACTCCGCGGCCTAACTTATTCCTTGCCGGTGCCCAGTGCTCAGCTTAAATCAGCGATCTTGCTAGCTGGTCTCTTTGCTGAAGGTGTCACTACTGTAGAGCAACCGCAGCCGTCTCGCGACCACACCGAGCTATTACTCAAGCGAATGGGAGCCAAACTCGAGAGTTCCAACACTCATATTTCCTTAACACCTTTAACAGCTCCCCTGACCTCAGTTGACCTCCACGTGCCTGGTGATATTAGCTCAGCGGCTTACTGGCTGGTTGCTGGAGCTATTCACCCCAACGCTCGGCTCAAAATAACAAACTGTGGCATTAATCCAACACGAACTGGGATTATTGATGTGCTCCTAGCTATGGGAGCCAAGCTGAAAGTAGAAAACCAACGCTTAGAAGGCAACGAGCCAGTCGCTGACCTTCATATTGAATCTAGCCAATTGGAAGCCATCGAAATCAGCAGAGAAATACTCCCCCGCCTAATCGATGAAATACCAGTGTTGGCTGTAGCTGCTTGTGCGGCCAAAGGCAATACCGTAATCAGAGGCGCTAGCGAGTTACGGGTCAAGGAATCAGATAGAATCATGACTACGGTTCGAGAGCTCTCCCGTCTTGGTGCCA
>JACNFS010000156.1 GCA_014384515.1 Dehalococcoidia bacterium
AAGCTGACTGCGGATGCCGTTCCTACTGGCTCATTAAGTTTAGACCTGGCTTTGGGGATAGGTGGTATTCCGCGGGGACGGGTTACTGAGATTTTTGGTGCCGAGGCCTCGGGAAAAACCACTCTGGCCCAGCACATAATTGCCGAAGCTCAGAAACTCGGTGGTATTGTTGTCTTTGTAGATGTCGAACATTGTCTTGACCCTGTCTATGCAGGTCGGTGTGGGGTGAGAGTTGAGGATTTAAACATATCTCAGCCTGATAACGGAGAGGCGGCTCTGGGGATTACTGAGGAATTGGTGAGGAGTGCAGCTGTGGACGTGATAGTCATTGATAGCGTGGCTGCCCTAGTGCCGCGAGCTGAGCTGGAGGGGGAAATGGGCGATATCCACGTTGGCTTGCAAGCCCGGCTAATGTCTCAAGCGCTGAGAAAACTGACGGCGGCGATTAGCAAGTCACATACTGCGGTGGTCTTTATTAACCAGCTACGAGAAAAGGTAGGCATTATCTTTGGAAGCCCGGAGGTTACTCCTGGAGGCAGAGCCTTGAAGTTCTACAGCTCGGTGAGGATAGATTTGAGGAAGGGTGAGGCTATTAAGCGCGGCTCTGAAGTGGTGGGCACCCGGGTCAGAGCCAGGGTAGTTAAGAACAAAATGGCGCCTCCGTTTCGTTCTGCTGAATTTGACATAATGTTTGGGCGTGGCATAAGCAGGGAAGGTGACCTTATCGATCTGGGTGCTGGTTTGGGAATAGTAAGAAAAGCGGGTACTTTTTTCACTTTTGGTGATATGAAATTGGGGCAAGGGCGGGAAAACGCCAAAGACTATCTGCTGGAGCACACTGACGTAGCTTCGGAGATTGAGCGTGAGATTAAAGCCTCTGCGATGTCTCCTTCGGGCGTGGGGGGTGAAGTGAAAGAGGCTATTGAGTAGGCTGAACTTTTGGTTGACAGGGGGCTAGGGGAGGCTCGGATGGGTAGGATTACTGCTCTCCGAATGGGCGGTGGTAAGAAGCGAGTGAATGTATTTGTCGATGGTTCTTTCTCTTTTGCTATAGACGGGGAGGTGGCAGGAAGGGCCGGCTTGCAGGTTGGGCAACATTTGTCGGCAGACCAGATTGAGGAATTAACGCAGACTTCTCTGTTTCAGAACTGCTTAGACGCTGCCTTACGTTATCTGAGCTATCGTCCTAGAAGTGATGCCGAGGTAAGACAGCGGCTACGTCGACATGGTTTTGCTGATGATGTGGTGAGTAGAACCATAACTGAGTTAGAGCAGCGGAAACTGATTGACGACGTAGCTTTTGCTCACTTTTGGATGGACAATCGCCTGTCGTTCAGTCCGCGAAGCCGACGATTAATAAAGCTTGAGTTGAGGCAGAAGGGCGTAGCTTACCAAACGGCGGATGAAGTAACAGGGGATTTGGATGATGAAGTTAGCGCTTATGAGGCGGCGCTGAAGAAAGCTCGAGTTTTGGCTGCTCTGGATTATGGCGAATTCCGTCGCCGTCTATCTGGTTATCTCAGGCGGCGAGGCTTTAGTTATGAAGTTGTTAGTACTGTTGTAGCACGTTTGTGGCGTGAGCAGCAGACTACCTCTGTGTAACGCTGCTGCATAGATAATTCGGTTGACACTAGCTCTGTGAAGGATTAGTATTAATTAAGAAAACTTGCTGGGTTATCACCATGAGGTGTTTCAAGAAAGTGAGGCAGTTAAATGACTTATTCATTTTTATACTTTGTTGTAGTTGGGCTCGTTCTTGTTTTGGGTCTACTCGTTGGCTATTTTGCCAGGCAACTGCTGGCCAATCAGCAACTCCGCGGTTCTCAAAATGAAGCAAAGAGATTACTAGAAGAGGCGACAGCTAAGCATGAGGAGATGCTGGGCAAGGCTCGCGAGGAGGCTGTTAAGGTCAGACAGGCTTCCGAAGCTGATAGCCGCGAGCGCCGTTTCGAACTGCAGAGGATGGAAAGGCGTTTCAACCAGAAGGAGGAGAGGCTGGACCGGAAACTGGAGTCTGTGGAACGCCGTGAACGTGGCTTAGCCGATCGGGAGAAACAAGTTGAAGATGCAAAAGCTCAGTTGGAAGAAATTCGAAACAAGCAGTTGCATCAACTCGAACTTATCTCCGGTATGTCGAGCGACGAAGCCAGACAGGAGTTGCTCCGGGCTGTTGAGGAAGAGATTCGCGAAGAGGCATCGCTGCGGGTTCGGGAATGGGAAGAGCGAATAAAGGATGAAATCGACGACAAAGCCCGCGATATTCTGGCTACGACTATCCAGCGTTGTGCCACCGATGTAGTCTCCGAGACTACAGTATCCGTTGTTCCTTTGCCCAGCGATGAAATGAAGGGACGACTTATTGGTCGTGAAGGACGCAACATCCGAGCCCTGGAGCACGCTACGGGCGTTGACCTTATCATTGATGACTCTCCAGAAACAGTGACTATTTCGAGTTTTGACTCACTCAGGCGGGAAGTTGCCAGGGTAGCTTTGACTAACCTGATTCTCGATGGTCGTATTCACCCAGCGCGAATTGAAGAAGTGGTAGACAAAGCCAAAAGCGAAGTTGAGACGACAATTCGCAATGAGGGAGAACAGGCAGCCCGTAAGGTTGGGGTACAAGGATTGCATTCTGAGCTAATCAGGTTGCTGGGCAAACTTAAGTTTCGAACCAGCTATGGTCAGAACGTACTAACTCATAGCCTTGAAGTTGCCCACTTGTCGGGGATGCTAGCGGCTGAGATTGGTGCCGATATAGGGCTGGCTAAGAGGGCCGGTCTGCTTCACGATATTGGTAAAGCGGTGGACCATGAAGTAGAAGGCCCTCATGCTTCTATAGGTGCTGATTTGGTTCAGCAGTGGGATAAGTCGGTAGAAGTAGCTCAGGCTGTCGCCGAGCATCACGGGGAGGCTACTACAACCAGCGCTGTAGGTTTTATCGTTGCCACTGCTGATGCCATAAGCGGGTCGAGGCTGGGAGCGCGGAGGGAGTCTCTGGAGCAATATCTGAAGCGCATTGAAGAGCTGGAAAATGTGGCTAATAGCTTTTCCGGAGTCGAGAAGGCTTTTGCTATTCAAGCCGGGCGTGAAGTTCGCATCTTGGTTAAACCAGAGCAGATAGATGACCTGGGAGCCATGAGGCTGGCCCGAGACATCGTTGAGAAGATAGAGGATACTCTCCAGTATCCGGGGCAAATAAAGGTGACTGTGATGCGGGAAACCAGGGCTGTGGACTATGCCAAGTAGGTAGCGTAAGGGAGAGTATTGCGCATACTCATGATAGGTGACGTCGTAGGTAGGCCTGGCAGAAGGGCAGTAGAACAACTTCTACCAGGCTTACGTCATAAATATGAACTTGACCTGGTGATAGCCAATGGTGAAAACGCCGCTCATGGTCTGGGTATTACATTAGACACGGCACAAGAGCTTCTTAACTTCGGCGTTAATGTGATAACTAGTGGCAACCATATATGGGCTAAGAAGGAAATCATTCCTTATCTGAATGGCGAATTGCCCATTGTCCGGCCGTTGAATTTTCCACCGGGCGCGCCGGGCCGTGGTTTTCTGTCAACCGGAAATGCCTTGATAGTCAATCTAGTAGGACGCGTTTTCATGGGCGAATTCGATTGTCCTTTTCGGGCTATGGACTCGCTTCTCTCGGAGATTGAAGCTGAGCCCAACGTTATCATCGTTGATTTTCATGCTGAAGCTACCTCAGAGAAGGTGGCTATGGGAAGGTATCTTGACGGTCGAGTCAGCGCGGTGCTTGGTACGCATACACATGTAGGTACCGTGGACACTTGCATATTGCCTGGGGGCACTGCCTATGTTAGTGATGTTGGCATGGTTGGTCCCACGGATTCAGTTATCGGCGCTGATGCTGATGCAGTGATTCATAGTTTTCTGACCAAGATGCCTCACCGCCTCTCAGTGGGTAAAGGAAGAACCATTTTTGACGCCGTGCTAGTCGAGGTAGACGAAGCTAGCGGTAAGGCGTTGAACATTCAGCGGATCCGGCAAGAAGGGGAGCAGTAGGTGAAAGCTGACCTTCATTTGCATACCACCGCCTCTGACGGGCGACTGGAGCCGAATGAGATTGTCGGTCTGGCAGCAAAAGTCGGGCTTGAAGTCATTGCAATTACTGACCATGACACCGTGGGTGGCGTGGCTCCAGCTTTAGCAGCAGCTCAAGCTTTGCCTTCGCTGACAGTTATCCCCGGTGTGGAAATCAATACTGATGTGCCTCGTGGGGAGGTGCACGTTCTGGGCTATTTCATTGATTTTACTGACCGGAAGTTGGCTGACAATTTGCTGAGGCTGCGCGATGCGCGACAGGGACGAGCGCAAAAGATGATTACCAAGCTCAGTAGCTTGGGTGTCGATATTGAGTGGCGGCGGGTGGAAGAACTGGCCCAGGGCGGTTCTGTGTGTCGACCTCACGTAGCTCTGGCCTTATTGGAAAAGGGCTATGTCGGTTCAGAGAAGGAGGCTTTTGATAGATACATTGGCCATGATGGCCCTGCTTATGTGGACCGTATGAAGTTGCTTCCGGTTGAGGCAGTAAAGCTAATCATCGATGCTCAAGGCTTGCCTGTCTTGGCGCACCCGGCAGACATCGATGGTTTGGATGAGCTTGTTCCCAAGTTGAAAGCGGCTGGTTTAGTCGGTATCGAAGTGTACTATCGTGACTACGGTTCAGATGTAATCGGCAGACTGCTAAGAATCGCTGAGCAGTATGAACTTGTTACCACGGGGGGCACCGATTATCATGCCTTTGGGGACGCGTCAGAGGTTATGATTGGGGAAGCGCTTGCGCCGCCACAGTCGGTGGAGCGATTGTTCGCCCTGGCTGACAAGCGTAGTTTGGAACTGTTAAAACAGCATTAGTATTAGGTCGGAGGGTTCGAGCAGCAACTATGCAATGTGCTAAGCATCCAAATGTGGAAACGAACCTTGCTTGCGGGAAATGTGGTAAGCCCATTTGCCCCAGGTGTTTGGTTCAAACCCCTGTAGGAGTGCGTTGCTCTGAGTGTGCTCAGCTGAAGTCGCTGCCCACTTATCAGGTTTCAACGGGGTACTATCTTAGGGCTGTAGGGGCTGGTATTGGAATCGCCATCGTCTGCGGATTTGTCTGGTTGGGGATATATTATGTCCCATTGCCCTTTATGTTCTTCCTTCGCCTTTTCATAGCTGCTGGCGTAGGTTACGCTATTGGTGAAGT
>JACNFS010000157.1:0-1553 GCA_014384515.1 Dehalococcoidia bacterium
GGAAACCAAGATTCGGTGCCAGCTCTTGGATTTGCCAGAAGCGATTGTGCAAGCTCATTACCCAGACAGTCATTTGACGAAGGCGGAGGCCAGGAAGCGTCTGGCGTTTGATGAGCTCTTCCTTCTTCAATTAGGTGTGCTCGACAAGAAGCGAGACTGGCAGGAAAGCCAACCGGGCAACGCTTTCAACATAGATGGGGAGAGTATCAACGGGTTTCTGAAGTCCTTGCCATTCACGTTGACTCTGGCCCAGCAGCGGGTGCTTCAGGAGATCTTGGCTGACTTGAAGCAATCGAGGCCAATGTCACGTCTTCTTCAGGGTGAGGTAGGTAGTGGCAAGACTGTGGTGGCTGTGGCGGCTTTGCTGGTAGCTGCTGATAATGGCTATCAGGGGGCACTGATGGCACCAACCGAGATACTGGCTGAGCAACATTTCCACACTATTTGCCAGCTTCTATCTAAGGTAAGTAACAAGAAAGATGAGCGGGGCAACGTTTGCAGCTATGATGGGCTTTCTTCTCGCCCTGCTACCTTTGCCTTACTTGTGGGGAGTCTTAGTGAAAAAGAAAAAGGGACTCTGCATCAGCAGATTCAGGAAGGCGAGATAGATATTGTCATCGGCACTCACGCTCTTATTCAGAAGGGAGTGGAATTTTGCAGGCTTGGGCTGGCGGTAGTTGATGAGCAGCATCGCTTTGGGGTGTTGCAACGCTCAACATTGCGTCAGAAAGGATTCAATCCCCACATACTGATAATGACAGCTACCCCGATCCCACGGACACTGGCGCTGACTCTCTATGGCGATTTGGACCTTTCTGTTATAGACGAGCTGCCTCCAGGAAGGCAGGCGATAAGAACAAGGTGGCTTGAGCCTAAATACAGGGGCAGGGCGTATGACTTTCTACGGCGGCAAATTGCTGCTGGACAGCAAGCTTTCGTAATTTGCCCTCTTATTGAGGAATCAGAAAGCATCGAAGCCAAGGCGGCAGTAGCTGAGTATGAGCGATTATCCAACGAGGTTTTCCCTGATTTGAGACTTGGCTTACTTCATGGGCGAATGTCAGCCAATGACAAAGAGGGAATAATGCAAAGCTTCCGGGATGGTAAGCTTGATATTCTAGTGTCTACGCCCGTGGTGGAGGTAGGCATTGACGTACCCAATGCTGCAGTCATGTTGGTGGAGGCGGCTGACCGTTTTGGGCTATCCCAGTTGCATCAGTTTCGGGGTCGAGTGGGGCGGGGTGAAAAGCAGAGTTACTGTCTGCTCCTGGCTGAGAATCCCTCACTTGAAGGAAGGGAAAGATTGAAGGCGATCGAGGAAATTCAAGATGGTTTTGAGTTAGCTGAAAAAGACCTGGAGTTGCGAGGGCCTGGTGAATTTTTCGGCACTCGCCAGAGTGGTTTGCCAGACCTCCGTATGGCTAGGTTGTCCGATACCGCCCTTCTGGAATTGGCTCGAGATGAGGCGATATCCCTTTTTGTTAGCGATCCTGGCCTCAAGATGTCTGAGCATCGTCTCCTGGCTCAGGAGGTAGCTAGAGTATGGCGAAGCG
>JACNFS010000157.1:1902-5207 GCA_014384515.1 Dehalococcoidia bacterium
ACTCTTAGCGGCGAATGGCTGACAAAGGAGGTAGAAGCCATCTTAGATGCTGGCGATTCGTATGGTAATATTGATTTGGAGGATAGCAAGTCTGTTCAAGTTGAGTTTGTTAGCGTTAACCCTACTGGACCTCTTCATGTCGGCCATGGGCGTGGTGCTGTCCTGGGCAGCACTTTGGCCAATGTGCTTGGTGCTGCTGGTCATGCTGTAGAGAAGGAATATTATATCAATGATGCGGGTAGCCAATTAGATGCTTTCAAGCGTTCTCTTTATGCCCGCTATCAGCAATGCCTTGGCGTCGATGCTGAAATGCCAAGCGACGGCTATATGGGTAACTACATGGTTGATCTGGCTAACGAGATTATTGGCACGGAGGGCGACCGTTTTCTAGCACTGCCTGAAGATGTTGCTACTCAGGGGTTGGGGGAGATTGGAATTGGCAAAATCATGGATAAGATTAGGCATGACCTCGAGTTGCTGGGAGTGGAGTTTGATGTCTGGTTCAGTGAGCAAAGCCTATATCCCGGTGGCCAATATGAGAAAGCTATGAAGTTGTTGGGAGACGGCGGCTATATGACGGAGAAGGAAAATGCCACTTGGTTTGTATCTTCTGCGTTAGGCGAAGATAAGGACAACGTACTAGTACGCAGCGATGGTTCACCCACTTACTTCGCATCTGATATCGCCTATCACTTCAACAAGTTTTCGGAACGGCAGTTTGACACCGTGATCGATATCTGGGGAGCCGACCACCAGGGACATGTTTCTCGTATGAAAGCTGTGGTCAATGCCTTGGGGGTGAATCCAGAACGGCTCAAAATCATAATTTGCCAGCTGGTTACACTGCGGCGTGGCCAAGAAATAGTTAGAGTCTCCAAGCGTAGCGGCGATGTCATTACCCTGAGGGAAGTGATAGACGAAGTTGGCACGGACGCCTGTCGCTTCTTCTTTTTGTCTCGTTCGGCTGATGCCCAGATGGACTTTGATTTGGAGCTGGCCAGGAAACAATCGGCGGATAACCCGGTTTACTACGTTCAATACGCCCACGCTCGTATCGCCGGTATTCTTCGATTAACTGAAGAAAGAGGAATAGATTACAGCCAGGGCGATGTTTCCTTACTCACCAGCGAGCCGGAGCTGACCTTAATACGCCGCCTGATTTTGCTGCCAGAAATGGTAGAAACAGTTGCTCGCAGCTTGGAGCCTCATCATTTGCCTTACTATGCTCAAGACTTGGCTACTGCGTTCCATAGCTTTTACAAGCAACGTCGGGTTGTTTCCAGAAATGAGACGCTAACTTCAGCCCGGCTTAAGTTAGTCAGGGCGGCCCAAATCGTTCTGGCAAGAGCCCTTCACCTGATGGGGATGACAGCTCCTGAAAGCATGTAGACAGATGTCCTCAAATCTACCCTGAGCCCTCCATATCCTGTCATTGCGAGCGAAGCGAAGCAATCTAATGGTTGTCCCCTTCCTCCGAGATTGCTTCGTCGCTTATGCTCCTCGCAAAGACAACTTCGTGTCGTTTTGAGGGAGCCCTTCGCTATCGCTAAACTCAAAATCTAAGACCTAAAAGCCAAAATGACAAACAAAAATGGAAAAACTATTTGCTCCTCTTTAGAGCCGAACCCCTGAATTGCTTTTCGACTTTTGATCTGCAATTTTACATTTTAGCTTTTACATTCTAACTTTGAGCCCCTTCGCTGTCGCTCAGGGTGACTTTCGCCGCTAATAAACAGCTATTGCATTGTAGCTAGTAGCGCTTTGTGCTAAACTTCGGCGGGAAAAATGAAACAGCGCGTGTTCTCTGGTGCTCGACCTACCGGTAGGCAGCACATCGGTAATTACCTGGGGGCTATTCAGAATTACGTTAACCTCCAAGAAGAATATGATTGCATTTATTGCATAGTTGACGTCCATGCTTTGACCAGCTTGGAGGAGACGGACAGGCTTCAAGAGAACATCCACGAGATGATGCTTGACTGGTTGGCTGCTGGCCTTGACCCACAAAAGAGCATACTGTTTGTTCAATCCCATGTACCCGAAGTTATGGAGCTTCACACTTTGCTTAGCATGGTCACTCCCTTGGGCTGGCTACTGCGGGTGCCGACCTTCAAGGAGAAAGCACGAATGCAGCCACAGAATGTCAACTATGGACTGGTGGGCTACCCGGTGCTTATGACCGCGGATATTGTGCTTTACAAAGGTGAAATCGTGCCGGTAGGCGAAGACCAGCTTCCTCACCTTGAACTGGCACGCGAAATAGCTCGCCGCTTCAACTCTATCTTTGGCCCTACTTTTCCTGAGCCTCAATCCAAGCTTACTTCCTTCCCTTTGGTGGTGGGGTTGAATGGCACTCAAAAGATGGGCAAGACCTATGACAACTACATTGAACTGGCGGCCACGCCGGAGGAGACGTTGAAGCTGGTGATGACCGCGGTCACTGACCCGGCTCGGCGGTATCGCTCCGACCCAGGCCACCCCGAGGTGTGTAATGTCTTCAGTCTCCATCACTTTTTTAATCCGGATCGTGTTGATGGGATTGCTGATGAGTGCCGTTCGGCAGGCATCGGTTGTGTTGACTGCAAACAACTCCTTGCTCAAGGGATAAATTCAGAACTAGCGGCTCTTCGGGAGAGGAGGGCTGCTTTGGCAGCTAGGCCACAATATGTAACTGAAGTCCTTTCTGACGGGGCTTGCCGGGCTCAGGCTATTGCCAGAGACACTCTGGCAGAAGTTAAGGAAAAAATGGGGCTTGTTCGGCGGTCTGTTTGAAAACCCTGATTATGAGAGCGTTTAGCAGCCATACCTGTCATTCTGAGCGAAGCGAAGAATCCCTCATTTAGCCTCTCCCTTGACGGGAAAGGAATAAGGTGAGGGTGACAAAAGAAATAACATCCTATGAATAACTTGTCCTTAGCACGAAGTGGCAGGAGTGCCCTTGAAGTAGCTATTGAGGCGGCCAGAGAAGCGGGTAAGATTCTCCTGGCTCATTTTCACTCCGAAAAAGAGATAAAGCACAAGGGTAAGAGCAATCTAGTCACTGAAGTAGATATTCTGTCTGAAAAGCTCATAGTCGAACTCCTGAAACGGGAGTATCCCGACTGCAATATCCTGTCCGAGGAATCTAATTCCACTACCCCGGTTGCCGGTTATACCTGGATAGTTGACCCGTTGGACGGCACCAACAATTATGTCTTTGGTATCCCGTTCTTCTGCACAAGTATTGCCCTGGTCAAAGATGAGGATATCTTGCTGGGGGTAACCTACGACCCACTCAGAGATGAGCTTTTTCGGGCTGAGAAGGG
>JACNFS010000217.1 GCA_014384515.1 Dehalococcoidia bacterium
GATTTCTGTCGCGTGGCAGTTCGAAGAAGACATTGGAAAGATACAGAATTAGAGATCGTAGGTAGTGAGGCGAAGCGTTTTATTGAGATTGTTCAGACATATGCCGGTCCGCCAGGCTCTGGTCGGAAGCCGAAAAATCAATAAACCTACTATAATCTCTGAACCTGTAGTGAACTTCTGCTAATTGGTAATCTTTAGCTTCTGCGTCGTTCTTGTGGTTTGCGGGATTGTTCCATCTCCCTTTCGCTGGATGTACAGTTCCGACAGTCTATCGTATACTACCGAAATATAGTCAAATCTGGAGGTTTCGATGTGAAAATATGCAGTCTGGACAAGGTCAAAAAGGTGAGTCCCAACATGAAAGACGCGGAAGGCATCTGGAAACAGGTTCCTATATCGAAAGATGACGGCTCTCCGTCCTTTTGCTTTCGGGTATTTACCTTTGAACCCGGTGGCCACACTCCCTTTCATAGACACCCCAACGAACATCTGAACTACGTAATTGAAGGTAATGGCGTTATGGTCACGGAAAGCGGCGAAGAGCGTCAGATCAGAAAAGGCGATTTTGCTCTAATCCTGCCTGATGAAAAACACCAGTTCAAGAACAAATCCACAAGCGAGCCTATGATCATAATCTGCGCGGTTCCCAAAGAATACGAGTGAACATGGACTTGATTATCAGAACCGCTCTCAGGACTCGTGATTGCATTCCAGGCGCACACGGGTTCATCTCTTCGGCCAGTATTGAAGCAAGCTTGCATTACGACGATGGCTGTTTCGGAAACATGTGGCCCTTTGGCCTGTCACTGGGGTTCAGTCTCTTTTTCTACTAGACCCCTGTAAGCTGACATGAGTCGTCGGGTTAGTGGCCCCGGTTTTGCCGAGCCGATGGGCTTATCGCCAAACCGGGTGAGGGGCATTATCTCAAGTACCGAGTTGGTTAAGAAAGCTTCCTCAGCTTCAGCGAGTTCACCTAGCGCTACTTCCCTCTCAACCGCCTTGATTCTCAAGGATTGAGCCAATTCCAAAACCGCCTCCCTGGTGATGCCAGGTAGGGAGCCGCTTTCTAGAGAAGGCGTAACCAGCCTTTCGTTCCTTACCAGGAAAATATTGGTCGTGCTGCCTTCGGCTACAAAGCCTCTCTCGTTGAGAATGAGCGCTTCATCGGCCCCGGCTGCCCTGGCTTCCTGCCTGGCCAAAACGTTTTCCAAATAACAGGTAGACTTGAGTCGTGACAATGGCGATTGGCTGTTGCGCCGCAAAGATGACAGGACTGTACTGAGGCCTTTCTCATAGCTTTCAGGCGCCAAGGGCGCAAGTCTTCGGGCAGCAATAAATACGGTGATACCACTACAGGTATCCGGGTTGGGGGTCATGTCACCTTCGCCAGCCGATACGGTAAGCCTGAGACGGGCTTCGGAAAGCCTGTTTGCTTCTAGAATGTCATAACAAGCTTTTTGTAGCTCAGAAGAGGCTAGCCTAGAAGCTATACCCAGGGTCTCAGCCGACTGCTGAAGTCGGGCCAGGTGGCGGTCAAGGCGAAAGACGCAGCCGTTGTAGGCCCGCATCGTCTCGAAAAGACCGTAGCCGTAAAGGAAACCGTGGTCGAAGGGCGATAGCTTAGCCTGGGAACGGAGAATTAGGTCACTGTTAAGGTAAACAATCTCTTCCATTAGCGGACTTTAATGCCACACCGGCTTAGAAAAGCGGAGGAAGTTAGCCAACAGGTCGTACCCTACTTCGGTGAGAATAGATTCAGGATGTATCTGGGTTCCTTCAACTACATAATCTCGATGTCTTACACCCATTATCTCCCCTTCATCGGTCTGAGCAGTGACCTGAAGACAAGAGGGGAAACTGTCTGGCTTGATAATTAAGGAATGGTAACGAGCTGCTGGAAAGGGGTTCGCTATACCTTCATAGATAGCCTTGCCATCATGGTGGATGATAGATGTCTTGCCGTGGACTGGCACTGAGGCTCGCCCAACGACACCACCATAGGCATGGCCAATGCACTGGTGCCCAAGGCAAACACCCAGGATGGAGATTTTCCCGCCAAAGTGGCGTATTACATCGTTGGAAATGCCAGCCTCCAAAGGGGTACGCGGCCCTGGAGAGATGACGATGTGGCTGGGAAGAAGTTCTCCGATTTCAGCTAAACTGATCTGGTCGTTGCGATAGACTAGCGGTTCCCAACCTAGCTCACCCAGGCGTTGAGCCAGGTTATAAGCGAAAGAGTCGTAGTTGTCGATAACCAGTATCATTTCGCCTCCACCGCCACTCTCGGTGCCAAGCGAAGCGCCTGAATCAGGGCTTTAGCTTTATCCAAAGTTTCCACGTATTCCGCCTCAGCGTTGGAATCATAAATAATGGCGCCGCCTACTTGAAAATAGGCTTTTCCATCTTTAATTAGGAAAGTGCGGATAACAATGTTAAGGTCGAGATTATTCCCGAAGCTCAGGTAGCCAATGGCTCCGGTATAAACGCTCCTTCTTGTGGGCTCAAGTTCATCTATAATCTCCATGGCCCGCACCTTGGGGGCACCGGTAATGGAACCACCGGGGAAAGTAGCCTTGAGCAAGTCGATGCGATTCGTGTTGGGACGCAGCCTGCCAACAACAGTAGAAGTCAAATGGAAGACAGTGGGAAAGGTCTCAAGGATAGCCAGCTCGGTAACTCTAACCGTGCCATACTGACAGACCCTGCCTAAATCATTCCTCTCCAGGTCAACAATCATCACATTCTCAGCGCGGTCTTTGCTGCTCTGAGTCAGCTCTTCAGCCAGCATTGCGTCGTCAACTGAGTCTTTGCCCCTTGGCCTGGTACCTTTTATCGGTCGTGTCTCTACCCAGTCACCATCTACGCGAAGGAACCTCTCTGGCGAGGTGCCGACGATGGTTACCTCATCGAAGTTGAGGTAGCTGGCAAAAGGGGCCGGGTTAATCTGCCTCAATCGTCGGTACAGTTCGTAGGGAGGAACGGTCAAATCGGTCTCGAAACGCTGGGAGATGTTAACCTGAAATACATCGCCGGCAGCGATATATTCTCTGACCCTGTCCACAGCTTTCATATAGCCTTCAGGAGTGAAATTAGACTTGAGCACAGCTTTAGCTTTCCCTTCAGCGCTCCGGTAATCGGCTTCCGGGATTGATGGGGAAGACGACGACAGCCACCCCTTGATTTGCTCAAGGCGCGCTTTGGCCCTGTTTAGCCTTCGGGTCTGGCCCAGCTCGGGAAAGCCTGTGGAAACGATATAGGCTTTACCCTCCAGATTATCAAAGGCAAGAATGGTGTCATAGAAAGCAAAATAGCTCTCCGGCAGTTGCAGGTCATCTATAGCTGTGGATGGCAGGCGCTCCACGAAGTGGCACAGGTCATAGCTCAGGTACCCTACGGCACCACCCCAAAAGGGAATAGGTGCTGGGAAAGAGTCCAGCCTGTATGTTTCCAGCAACCTACCCAGGACATCGAAGGGATTGCCCCGTTCGATTTGTTGCTCGTCTTGCCGCATGAGGGTGACCTGATTGCCCCGGCTTGTCATCACTAGAAACGGGTCGCTGCCGATGAAGGAGTACCTGCCTAGCCTCTGAGGGTCCATGCCGCTGTCCAGGAAAAAGCTGTAGCGGTAGCCGTGGAGCGGCTCAAAAGCTTCGTGCGCAGCTAGTGGAGTATCAAATTCCTCAATCAGGGGGTAACGGTTCATTGCTCAGTTTACCGCCGGTGCCAGTCTATTGCCCAGCATCCAGAATCCTATGCCTGTGCTTTTCGCGCCTCGATCGCCTGTCTTAATCGCTGGAAAATATCAGCGCCGAGGGCCTGGATTCTTAGGTTAGTTATGGTATCGAACGGGAGGTCGTCAAAATGGCCACGGTCCTGGATATATTCAATGTGCAGTTTGCCGTCCAAATTATGAGAGTGGAACATGGCGTCGTTTTTGCCATCGAACTCCACTGGGCTAATTCGGTTTTGTTGGCACATTTTCAGGTCGAAGGCAGGAGTAGCTTTGACCCATTTCCCTTCGATATACAGCTCAGCATAACCATGGGAGGGGAATAGGTTTGTCCCCATTAGCTCTTTCAGTTTGTCGGGGACAAGATGGTTGCGAATGGCGGCAAGGTGTAGGCGGGCGGGGATGCCCACAGCTCGGGCCAATGTAGCCAGGAGCACGGCTTTTTGTATGCAGAATCCCTCTCCTACCTCCAAAATTCTACTTCCCCGGTAGTACTCAGGAAGGTCACTTAGCACATAGATGTTGTACTTGATCTCGTCCCTTACGAAATAGAAAAGGCTTTTAGCTCTGTCTGCGACCTTTTCCTGACCTGCACTTAAATCTTGGGCTTTTCCTTTTATCGATTCGTTGTCGCAGTCAAATGTAGGTGTAGGTCTCAAATACTTTTCCATTGGGTCCATAATGCTATCCCTCGAGCACTTTCTGCCGTGCCTTTTCTGAATTAATGAAGTGGTAGAACTGCTCACTAGACTCCATCTTATAGACCTTAGCCCAAGCAGCAAGTATCTCATCCATCGGCACATCCTCATAATAGCCATGGTCTTTGACGTATTCAATATGCAATTTACCGTCCAAATTGTGAGAGTGGAATATGGCATCGTTTTTGCCATCGAACTCCACTGGGCTAATTCGGTTTTCTTGGCACATTTTCAGGTCGAAGGCGGGAGTTGCTTTGACCCACTTTCCTTCAATGTATAACCCGCAATAACCGTGGTAGCTGAACAGGTTTGTCCCCATCAGCTCTTTTAATTTGTCGGGCATAATATGGTTCCGAATGTCAGCAAGGTGCAGACGGGCTGGGATGCCCGCAGCTCGGGCCAGGGCAACAAGGAGAGATGCCTTCTCAACACAGAATCCCTTTCCCGTTTCCAGAGTCTTACTTGCCCGGTAATCTTCGAGAAGATGAACTGGTAGCGGGTTATACTTAATCTGATCCCTTACGAAATAGAAAAGGCTTTTAGCTTTGTCTATAACCTTCTCCTGACCTTCAGTTGAATCTTGGGATTTCTCTCTTATCGACCTGTTGTCGCAGTCAATTCTAGGTGTAGGTCTCAAATACTTTTCCATTCGGTCCATAATACTATGCCCGCTGCGCTTTCTGTTTGGCTTTTTCCGTCTCAATGAGGTGGTTGAACTGCGC
>JACNFS010000161.1 GCA_014384515.1 Dehalococcoidia bacterium
TACGAGAGAGACCTACAAACCGGCATCGCTACATTTTATAGTGATATAGACAGCCATTTAGGCTATGAACCTGGCGAGTATCCTCGCACTATGGAGGATTGGCGGGAACACGTCCACCCAGAAGACCTCGCCTGGATAGATAGGCGAAGCATATATCAGTTGGAGCCAGATGTGCCACATAGCATAGAGTACCGCATGAGGAAGAAAGATGGGACATACATGACCTGGTGGGATCGGGTCATGTTGATAAGGGATGAAAAAACAGGTAAGCCTATAAAATTTATTGGGGCTGCAACTGACATCACCGAGCGCAAACAGGCGGAGGAGGCGCTGCGGGAGAGTGAGGAAAAACTGCGTCTCATGTTTGAATCCGTGACCGAGGGAATTACTATCACTGACCTTAATGGAAATGTAGTTGATACTAATGAAGCTACGGCTCGCATGCATGGTTGTTATAGTAAAGAAAAACTCATTGGACAAAGTGCCTTTGCTCTTATAGCCGAAAGAGACCAAACGAGGGCTATAGAAAATTTGAAAAGAACGCTGGAAGAAGGGTATATCGGGGCTCTTGAATACACGTTATTGCGGGAAGATGGGAGCGAATTTCCTGGCGAACTAAACGCTGCCCTTATAAGGGATATGTCTGGTAGTCCAATCGGATTCGTTGCGATTACTACGGACATCACCGAGCGCAAGCAGGCGGAGGCGGCGCTGAGGGAGAGTGAGGAGAAGCTGCGGCGGATGTTTGAGTCGGTCAGCGATGGCATAGCGGTCACTGACCTGGACGGAGTCATCACCGATGTCAACAGGCGAACGGTTGAAATGCTGGGCTATGCTACCGAGGATGACCTGGTGGGAAGGAATACATTTGACCTCGTAGCACCCGTTGACGGAGAACGTGCAGCGGCGAACATGCAGAGGACGCTGCAGGAAGGTCGCGCTGAAGGACTGGAATACACACTGGTGAAGGCAGATGGCTCTGTCTTTCCGGGCAACATGGGGACCAGTGTACTGAGGAATGCTTCGGGCGAACCGGCCGGCTTCATTGCGGTCACGCGGGACATCACCGAGCGCAAGCAGGTGGAGGAGGAGGTACGCAAGAGTGAGGAGCGATTGAAGGTCACGTTGGATTCCATACAGGCCGGAGTTGTTATCATCGACGAGGAGACACGCGCCATCGTTGATGTTAACCCTTATGCTGCCGGGATGTTCGGTGCTTCCAACGAGAAAATCATTGGTCACGTTTGTCACAAGTTTATCTGCCCGGCTGAAGTGGGGGAATGCCCGATTATCGACCTCGGACAGAGCGCAGATAACTCAGAGCGCGTGCTTGTAAACATTAATGGGGAGAGCATACCCGTTCTCAAAACTGTAAGTCGCATAATGCTGGGTGGGCGCAACTGCCTGCTCGAGAGCTTCGTTGACCTCAGTGACCGAAAGGAGATGGAAGAGGAACGGCGGAGAATTGAAAACCTCGAATCAATTGGTACCCTTGCCGGCGGCATTGCCCACGACTTCAATAATATTCAAACCGGCATCATGGGTAATATCAGCCTGGCAAGGAGATATGCAAAACCGGAAAGCAAGGTCGAAGAAAGGTTACTTGAAGCGGAAAAGGCATCGCTACGGGCAAAGGACTTGACCCGGCAGCTGCTGACCTTTGCCAGAGGTGTAGCCCCAATTAAGAAGCTGGTTTCTATCGCCGAATTGATAGAGGATTCCACCACCTTTGCCCTGAGGGGCTCTAACGTCAGGTGCGAGTTTTCTTTTCAATATGACCTCCGGTCGGTAGAAATCGATGAAGGACAGATAAACCAGGTCATTACTAATCTGGTCCTCAATGCTGGCGAGGCCATGCCTGGAGGTGGAATAGTCAACATAGGAGTCAAGAACAGGGTCATTACCACAAGAAGTGCTTTACCACTGCCCGAAGGAAACTATTTAGAGATAACCATAGCAGACCACGGGGTGGGCATATCGAAAGAAAATCTCAGGAAGCTATTCGACCCCTATTTCACCACCAAGCCGAAAGGAAGCGGGCTGGGATTAAGCACTGCTTATTCCATAATCAAGAACCATGGTGGCCGCATCACCGTGAATTCCAGGTTGGAGGTTGGGACAACCTTCCATATCTATCTTCCTGCTTCAGAAAAACCAGTCCCGGTAAAGAAGGAAGCAGCAGCCGAAACCACTGTTGCCAGCAAAGGCAGGATTCTGGTGATGGATGATGAAGAGGCTATCAGGGAACTCCTCCACAATGAACTGACCGGTATCGGGTATGAAGTGGAGCTTACTGTTGATGGTACCCAGGCAATTGAGCAGTACACCCAAGCCAGGGAGTCAGGGCAGCCCTTTGATGCAGTCATCCTGGACCTGACTGTTCCCGGTGGGGTGGGAGGCAAAGAGGTCATTGAGAAGTTGCTTGAAATAGACCCGGGCGTAAAAGCAATTGTTACCAGTGGGTACTCCACCAACCCGATAATGTCTGCCTTCAGGGAATATGGCTTCAGCGCTGCTGTCGCCAAACCATACAGCACTGGAGAGTTAGAAAAGATATTGCGCAGCATAACAGGAAACGGCGAGTGAGCGGTTTGTCAGAATGACATGTCAACGGGGTGAGACCCTGCGTGTAGTTAAGGGTCTCACCCCGCGCAACATACTGGCCGATATTTCTGCAACTGAGTACTAGCCTCAATAATCCAGAATAAACACTGGCAACAGTTGCTCGTGATTTACTTTCGTGTGGGTCGTATCCCATTACTGGCCGATATTTCTCAGACCACCTCCCGGACTCTCTTATTATCTCTTTTTATCTCAGTCAAGTTCCTCTTGACAAAAGACACTCATTATAGTAGAATATGTGACACTTCAGGTATATTCTTGAGAACTTAAGGGAATATACTAACCAGTAAGGAGGTAATGATGTCTCCAGAAAAAGCGACAATCCTGGTGGTTGATGATGAGCCGGGCATAACCGATTTGCTTTCCATCGATTTGAAGGAGCAGGGATATAGTTGCACTACGGCTGCCACCGGAGAAGATGCTCTGCAGAGACTATCCATGGATAATATTGATGCCGTGCTATTGGGCCTCAGATTACCGGGGCTATCAGGGATGGATGTGCTCAAAGAAATAAAATCAAACCGCCCGGAAACAGTTGTCATCGTTATTACTGCTGTTGAAGATACTCAAACCGCTTTAGAAGCCATTATGCTTGGGGCTGTAGATTATATAACCAAGCCCTTTGAGCTCGAAAGAGTGAATAACAGCTTAGAAGCGGCCTTGAAGGCAAAAACTGTCTGGTTCAGCAGGGCAATTCCTGAAGAGGAAGATGCCGAGGCTGGAGACGAAGAAACAGACTGGGTACCTTATCTGGATGATATTGCCTGTGGCGTCGAAGCCAGATTAAATTCGCTTATTGCCCACGCAATAACCAATACTATAGTTGAGAGGACTAATGCCATTGCCCGAAGTCTGGGCATACCTGAAGAGCAGATTGAGAAATGGGCGGATGCCAGTCGGGAACATATCAAGCGGGTTAATATTCTGGACTCACTCTTAGAGATAGTAGAGCAGGGTCCTGTTGCCTAGGGCAGGCAACTACGGTTTAGCCCTGCCAGTATAGTCCCGGCACTAACAGCCGTCCGGATTGTGAGGATAGATATAATATGCCAGAGCTTATGACTGTAGAGGAATTGGGGCAGTACCTGCGCTTTACCAGGAAAACGATTTATAAACTGCTCAAACAGGGCAGTATCCCGTCAATTAAGATAGGTAATAAATGGAGATTCGATAAAGAGGCAATCGATAAGTGGTTACATCAGAGTATTAATGGCACGAAGGCACGTATACTGGTTATTGATGACGATGAGGTAATCCGCTCCCTTTTCAAAGAAACTCTGGAAGAACAGGGACATACGGTTGTAACTGCCGGCACCAGTGCTGAAGGTATTGACCGGGTGAAACGTTGGGATTTCGACCTTGTTTTCCTTGACCTGAAAATACCTGAGATGGATGGTGCCGAGCTTATCAAGCAATTAAAGAGCATCAATCCTAAACTGCCGGTAACAATCATCACTGGTTATCCTGATAGTGATACAATGAAGAAAGCCCTCAGGGAAGGTCCTCTCGGGGTTATGGATAAACCCTTCGATGCTCAAGACATCATCGCCGCTGTCAATAGCTTTCTACACGTAACTGAGAAGACAAGTGAGAAGACAAGATAGACTCACATGGTAAGGTCCGACATCCAGCAGTGTTCCGTAAAGAGCTGTCTCCTTTCCACCATATCCCACGAACTTTGAGGTTACCAGTTCACACATATTGACGTAGAACCTTCGATTTCCCCATCTTTACTAAGAGTACCGAATACCCTATACTGAAAAAACATACTACTTAATACTGAGGCTGAGAAAGCCTCACCGAGGGTAACCAATGCCGTCCAGACACGAACGTATCGCTCAACAGAGATGGGAGAAGCTTGACCGCATCCGGGCGCTCGGTATCGACCCCTACCCGGCACGCTACCACCGCAGCCACACCACGCGAGAAGCTGTCTCTCTACTCGAACAGCAGGAGGCTGGCCGGACTCAGCAGGATGACGTCAACATTGCCGGTCGCATCATGGCCAGGCGGAAGATGGGCAAGAGCGCCTTCTTCGATGTCCATGACGGTTCCGGTAAGATACAGCTCCTCTTCAATAACATCAACCAGTTCAACGAGAAAGACCTGGCACTATTCAATGACCTGGATACCGGCGACATCCTGGGAGTCAGGGGCAAACTGCTCCGCACCCGCACCGGCGAGCCGACCATTGACGTCAAGGAGTTCACCCTGCTTACCAAGTCGCTCCAACCCCTGCCGGAGAAATGGCACGGCCTTACCGACGTCGAGACCCGGTACCGCCAGCGCTACCTGGACCTCATTTCCAACCCGCGTGTAAGGGAGACCTTTCATGTCCGCAGCCGGATTATTGCCGCTGTGCGAAGTTACCTGGACGGGCACGGTTTCCTTGAAGCCGAGACACCGATACTGCTGCCGTCAGCGGGAGGTGCCCTTGCACAGCCGTTCATAACGCACCACAACACTCTGGACCGGGAT
>JACNFS010000162.1 GCA_014384515.1 Dehalococcoidia bacterium
CAGAAGGAGCAGGCAACTTGCTTGATACAGCCTTTCTATGCCACCCTCGGAGTTGGATATGCTTTCCACAGGAAAGCGCCACAATCCGACCTTTGGCACTGCCGTCAGTTCCAGCTCTATGCCCAAGTGTCGATTGCCGAGGACTATCTTCTCAATGTCTG
This sequence comes from Dehalococcoidia bacterium, assembly GCA_014384515.1. GTDB lineage: Bacteria > Chloroflexota > Dehalococcoidia > GIF9 > UBA5629 > JACNFS01. The sequence goes on from JACNFS010000162.1 coordinate 162, forward strand.
CGATTTCTCCCCAAGAATCAAGATGATGGTCATCTAAAGCAAGCCCGGGTACTTGATAATAGGCCTGTTCATTGTGTCCGCCGCCAAGTAGGTTTACGTTCCACTCACTGCCAAAAATAGCTTGAATAGATGAATCGCTCATGTTCCTTAATTGATAGCTTATCTCTATCTTCTCTTCTCCTGCATCCAACGTGACTTCCTTCTGCACCTCAAAGGGTAGGCTTTTCCTACGAATGCTTAGAACCCCGCTTCGTCTTAGCCAGACTTTCGTTTTGTCGCCTTTTTTCTCCACCGAGAATTCGTAAGGCTGGCCAGCAAAGTTCCCCAGGTCTGTATAAGAATTGTTGGCAAATTCCTTCAGTTTTGTGCTGTGGCTGAAGAAGTGGTCGATAAGACTGGACCGCAGATACCGATCATAGACCAAAGAGCGAGAAGGCTCCTTATCTTTTACTCTTATTGAGTCATGTATGCTGGGAATGGCACCTTCCCCTCCCGTCTGCTTCTCAGAGGCTGCCTCGGTCAACACTCGATGGTAAGCCTCTGGTCTTCTAGCCACTGTACTGAACAAGTTATACTTGTGACGGCGAACATCCCACTCAAAAATAGATCCACCTTCTTCAGGGCTTAGATAAACGGAAAAAGCACTGCCATCGATAAGCAATTCCTCAACACCATCCCCATCAAAGTCAGTCTTTTCCCATTCCAGCCATGGGCGCTCTGAACGGAAGACTCTCCCCAACCATGAACGATGCTGGTGAATTATCCTATCGGCCTTGTCCTCTGCTTGAATGAGATGGCTATAAGTGGTTGCCCGAATATCAGCCAGGTAAATTCCGCCAAAAACGCCGTGCCAGTAGGGACAGTTGCATTGCGCTTTCCACAGCTCGTCGAGCCCACAATCATCTCTATTCAGAGCCCGGGCCCGGTAGACTTTTTGATGGACACGAAGCATTTTCTTGTGCATTCGATTTATCTCTGGATACTTAACCAGAAAATTACGCCATAAACCACTATGCATGAACTGGATCACGTCCGGACGCTCTTCAGCTTCCAGTTCACGTTTGAGTTTAGCGTATCTCCAGGACTTCTCAGCTGGCAGAGACCACTCTAGCATTTCATCGTAAGCAGCAGACGGTAAATAAATCCTACCTAGAGGCGGAAACCGACCAGCATATTCACCCAGCGGGAGAGTATGTAGCCAGTCTTGGTTGCGTTCTAACTCGGTGAAGAACTTGTCTACCCACCGGTCTCGCCAGCAATAGTCATAGGTTCCTGGCCAGACACCAAATTTCTCACCATCGTCACCCAATATCGCTATCCTACCCTCTTTGTCCGAAGCCTCCTCGGCCAAATAGGCAATAACCTTGTCTACATGATGCCAGGGTATGGAGTAGCGCAAATGCTTACTGATGGGAAATACTTTTACAAAACGGCCCTCCTCTTCAGTGACATAGTAACCGAAGAGGTGTTTGTCATCTAGCCCTACCGACTTGAAGGCGGCATCATCGACCAGCGTCCATTCTACCCCTGCCTGAGCCAGAATCTTTGCCAGGTATGGCTCCCAGACTCGCTCTGCCAGCCACAGTCCGGTTGTTTTAGAGCCAAATTCCTGATTGATGGTGGCACTCATTTTGGCAATCTGCCCCAACTTATCAGCGTCGGGAATGGCTGTCAAGATAGGCTCATAATAGGCGCCACCCATAATTTCTACTTGACTCCGGCTCACTAATCCAGCCAGTCGGTGGAAAAACTCGGGACGACTTTGCTTCAGCCAATCAATAAGGCAACCGCTGTAATGGAGGGAAAGACGGATAGCAGGATGCCTTTCCAGTGCTTCAACCATAGGTAGATATGCCTGCTGGTAAGCCTGCTCAAAGACCCAGGGAAAGTTACCTAGTGGCTGATGGTTATGGATGGCCAGGCCAAGATATATTTGTCTCACTTGCTTCGTTCAAATCCTCGCCTGAGGTGGTTAATGAAGAAGTTTATCGGTTATCTTGTCCCTCAGATTTCTGGCAACTACCAATCTATGGTAATACTCCTTCTTGATATCTTCATCAGCTTGGCTAAGATTGATAGCCCGATAAGCATTAACAATACCCTGCCATTGCTCAAGCAATCCCTTGTGAACCAAATTGATGTCCCACATTGGTCTTCGGCTCGCCCACCAAAACTGACAGCTGTGCAATCCCATATCAAGCAAACCGCGAGCGATAGTGGCGGACTGTCTAGTTTCATCACTATCGCTAATCTTGGTGGCCTTGTCTACCAGTTCAAGGCATATCCCCAAATGTTCCCATTGGAGACGGTGAATCTCATTATCCTTATTCATCCATAATGGATAAGGATTGCCAGCAGCCAAATCTCCATGAGAAGTGCTCCACGATGATGGTCTTGGTTCCACAGCCTCGCCGAACGAGAAAAGCTCCAGAAGTTGACTTACAGTCACGGCCTGCACCGCTGGAGCCGCCCTGGTATCCTTACGCAAAGTGCCCTGCCGATGAGCTGAAACTGTGGCCTGTTTCGAAACAGCCAAGCTCTGTCTGGAAGGTCTGATTTGCTTATAAACCTCAGCAAGAAATAACTCCTCCCAGTGCTTAATATGGTGACCAAAGGTTTCAGCATCCGTGGCTGTGACCACATATATCTCTTCTTTATCTCCTTTGATTTGCACCAAGTTGTCCAAGAACTCGGATGGCCCTGCGGTTTCAAAAGATATTTTGTTGCTGACTATGTCGTCACGAAAGAATGTTGCTAGACGCTCGCCTTCATATTCAACATAGTGAATCATGTCCACTGGCCAATTATTTGGGCAGGCAATCCCACTCAATGTAATCCATTGATGTCCAGAATTCATGATCGGCGAGACTATTTCTTTACTGTAGCACATCTCAGGCGAGAAAAAACCCCGCGCCTTGTACACCTTGCCCAAGAAACGTCTATTGGTTTTCACATTGAGTTGAATTTGCCTGTCTATCTCTTTTCGAGAAATAAGTGGCAGGATAGGATGATATTTGCCACTACCAGTGAACTCTATCTGACCTCTCTTGGCCAGCCGGGCAAGTCCATCGATAATGTCGTCATGCCCACAGTCGTGAAGCATCTCAGTTAGGACACCATTGATGTTCACTGTGACTCTGGCATGAGGATATTGGAGTAAAACCTTCAGCAGTGGTCGGTAAGATTCATCGCAAATCTTATGTAAAACACTGGGAGATTGAGTCGGCGGTTGATAGAAATGGAGAAGTTGTGCCCAGTAAATCATGCTTCTGTGTTCCGGTCTAATTGTTGCTCAAAAGTATGAACAGCGGCACCCACTATCCCGGCATTGCTACCGAGGCGAGCCCGAACGATGCGCACTGTCCGGGCTGGCAACTGGAAAGCTCTCTCTTTCACTACCTTCCGGGCTGGTTCAAGCAGCATGTCTCCCATTTTGGACAAGCCGCCACCAATAACAATCAGCTCAGGATTGAAGATATTGACTAGGTTTGCCAGGCCAATGCCCAAATAATTGGCGGCCTTAGTCACCACATCGCAGGCTAGATGGTCACCTTGCCTGGCTGCCAAAGCTACTGTCTCAGCGGTAATGGTTTCAAGCCTAGCCTCAGCCAGTTGAGCGATAGAGCTTGTCTCGCCTTGATTTAGACGCCTAACTGCTTCTCTGGCCACGGCTGTGCCTGAAGCCAGAGCTTCCAGGCAACCGAAGTTGCCGCAATTGCATTGCGGCCCGTGAGCCTCTATTGTCATATGTCCTATTTCCCCAGCGCAGCCATTGGCTCCAGAATAGAGTTTGCCATTTGTAATGATACCACCTCCGATACCCGTGCTTACCGTAAGATAGACCAAATTATCCACCCGCTTTCCAGCTCCAAAACGATGCTCTCCCAAAGCAGCAGCGCTGGCGTCATTGATAAGATAGGTGGCTACGCCCAACCTATCAGCCAGAATATCCCCTAAGGGAACATCGTGCCAATCAGGCAAATTGGGAGAGGTAGTTATAATCCCTTTTTCGGTGTCCAGAATTCCAGCAGCAGCAATGCCAATGCCAGTTAGTTCGGAGGTTTTCAGCTTGGCTTTGGCTGTAGCCCCGTTCACAGCAGATAACAACCTATTAATTACTGCTTCAGGGCCTTCATCAGCCAGAGTCAAGCAGTAGTTCCGAGATACTATTTTGCCGCTGGGAAGAACTGCCGCAGCGATGATTTTGGTCCCCCCCAAATCCACGGCTAAGACTGGCCCTCGGCTACCTTCTTGCACAGCCTTTTAGCTCCAGGGCCCTATAATAAAGAGACTGATACTTCTTGGCAGAAGATTCCCAGGAAAAATCAAGCGCCATTATTCGCTGTATCGCCTTATGCCAGCCTTCCCTGTCTTTATAGGCATCCACTGCTCGCTGGACTGCGGTTGACATGGCTTTGGAATCGTAGTCCCGAAAGACGAAACCGGTACCCTCATTGAGGTCTTTCGTTAAATCCTGGACAGTGTCGGCCAAGCCGCCGGTGCGGCGAACCACCGGTATAGCCCCATAACGCATAGCGATGAGTTGCCCCAGACCGCAGGGTTCAAATCGGGACGGCATCAAGAATATATCGCAGCCAGCATAGATAAGATGGGCAAGGCCATTATCAAAAGTCAAAAAGGCGGCTAGTTGCTTCGGATATCTATCGGCCGCTTGTTTGAGCAAGCTATGATAGCGCTCTTTGCCTTTGCCCAAGATAACCATTTGGGCTTGCGTCTTCTGCAGCAAGAAATCGAGACTCTCTGCTAGGATGTCTAAACCTTTCTGCTCATCAAGGCGGGATACCATACCAATAAGAGGTATTTCGGCATTCTCGGGCAGCCCCGCT
>JACNFS010000159.1 GCA_014384515.1 Dehalococcoidia bacterium
AGTCCTAGGCTAACAATTCCTCTTCATGATGAGTTAAGCGTTGGATTGCTAATGCATGAGATCAAGAAAGCAGGTCTAACAATTGAAGAGTCCTCGAGTTCTTGAAGGAGTAGGCGAAATGAATACCAAGGTACTTGAATATACGGTGATATTGCACAGAGACGAGGAGTTTAGAGGCTATTGGGTTGAGGTGCCGACGCTGCCCGGGTGCGTGTCGCAAGGCAAGAGCAAGGAAGAGGCACTGAAGAACATCAAGGAAGCTCTCAAGCTTCACTTGGAATGCATGAGGGAGGATGGTGAGGAAATCCCAAAGGAGGAGTCATATAAGGTTGCAGTTGAAGCCGGCTAGACTCCTTCTTCTCCTGCAGTTCAAACCCCCTTTCGTCGAGAAATATTCATAATCCAGCAGCATCCAGAACCGCTGGCACTCTGGACTCCAGACCAATAGCCATGATATGGGCCCCCTGGCACATGTCCTTCATTTCATTAATCAGGCGGGCAGCTATCTCGATGCTCTTTTGAGCCTTATTCTCAGCTTCGTCCATCTCGTCAATAATCTCATCAGGGACATGAATGCCAGCAACGTTCTTATTCATAAACCGAGCCATGGCTGCTGACCTGATTAGCACTATGCCGACTAACACTTGCACGCCAAACTTCTTGGCTTCCTTCATAAACGCTTCGAACTTCTTGGGTTCGTAAATAGCCTGGGTTTGAAAGAACTGAGCACCGGCTTTAGCCTTCTTCTCCATTTTGATTAGCTGTGGTTCTACAGGGTCAGCTCCGGGAGTTACACAGGCCCCGAGAAAGAACTTAGGAGCGCCTTTCAATTCCTTACCAGCTAAGTCCCTGCCTTGCTCCAGTTCTCGGGCAGCTTGGAGTAGGGAAACAGAATCGAGGTCAAAGACAGGCTTGGCTTGCGGATGGTCTCCCAAGGTAACATAATCACCGGTGAGACAGAGGACATTCTCAATGCCAAAAACATAGGCATTAAGCAAGTCGGATTGTAAGGCGATGCGGTTACGGTCACGGCAGGTCATCTGGAACACAGGCTCACCGCCTTTTTCCTTGAGTAAATGGCAGCCAGCCAAAGAGCCCAGCCTCATTACGGCGCTCTGCTGGTCGGTGATATTGACCGCATCTACTTTGCCTCTTAGTAATTCGGCATTCTCCAGGAACTCGGTGACATCCACGCCTTTAGCTGGACCGATTTCAGCAGTGACCACAAACTTGCCGCTCTTAAGTGCTTCACGTAGACTCATACTACAGTTACCTCCTTCAGGGGCACTAAACCTTCGTTTCCTCTTGCTCCAGTGCCCACATTATGGTAGACCTGAGTTCCTTAGGTGGCTGCATCTTGCCGTAGTCTTTGGGCGGGGGCATGGCCTTCATTTTATCCAGCCGCCCTAGCTTCTTCAGCCTCTCGTAGATTAAGTGCCAGCCGCATTCCCGTACTTCGGGTTCAACTTCGCACCTGCCATCTTTAGCCCCACCGCAAGGTCCGTTAATCAGACCCTTGGTGCAGGCAGTGAGTGGGCAGATGCCCCCGGTCAAATCAAGGACACAGTCGCCACACTCACGGCAGCGTTCACTGCCCCGCCATTCCCCACGAGCACCACCAGCATTGATAGTATTACAGGCCGGATGGCTCAGTTTGTTTACCACCGCTGAGGTAGCCTGGACCCCGATACCACAGGTCATTATAAGCAACGAATCGGCCGCGTCTATTTCAGCTTCATGAGGAAGTAACCTGATCTTAACTAGCGCTTTATCGCAGAGGAAATCCACAACACAATAACCGGTGACACTCTTGCCTTCCTGCTCCAGTTGCTGCTTCATTTCCAGGACCTGAGGCTCATCACCAGTGTGGCAGACTTCAGCACAACCCTTGCAGCCGACGAGAAAGATTTTCTTTTCCCCTTCTAAATAGCCTAGAACTTCCGGGAACGGCTTTAATTCAGAGATTATCATCTATCTACCTCCATAGCTGTATTATGGCTTTCCGCCAACTCCCTCCCAGCAGGGGAGGGACAATTATGAGGAGTCTTGCAGCTAACTATGGTTTCCTCTATCTCTTTAAGGACTAATTTGATAACTTCGGGTAGTTTTTCTTCTACTTCTGAGGAGAGTTCGAGTCCGTAGTCTATCGTCTTGGGTTCAATACCGATAATAACTGTAGATTTCGGCTGTCCATTAAGCAAGGCCATCATTCCTAAGCTCTCTAACACCCCTATCTCGTGTAAAGAAATGGGTGTTTCTGAATCGAAATCCAAGTCATCGAAACTAAAGCGATAGATAGTTCCCGGCCTGTTACCTGCCTTGACAGCATCGACAATAATCAGCTTATCTATGCCATCATCTACCAAAGATAGGATGTCAGGGGAAGTACCACCATCAATTATATTGAGGTTCACATAGGCAATGTCACTAGCAGTCAGTTCCTGAACCAGATGAACGCCCACACCTTCGTCTCTAAGTAACAGGTTACCTATCCCCAGAATTGTGATTCTTGGAACATGATTATGGGCCTTATGAGGAGTTTTCGTCTCAACAGACTTTGTATGTTCCAAGAGTTCTCCCCTTAGGTGTAATAAGATGGATGGCACAGGCCAGACACGGGTCGAAGGAACGGACAATGCGTCCGATCTCAAAAGGATTGTTCTCGTCTCTTATTTTGGTGCCAATCAGGGCTTGTTCCACCGGACCTGGCTGGCCCTTGTCATCTTTTGGGCCCAGATTCCAGGTGCTGGGCACCACACACTGATAGACAGCAATCTTCTTATCTTTTATCTCAATCCAATGTCCCAGAGCACCTCTGGCAGCATCAACCAGGCCCATTCCAGTGGCTTCGTCGGGGATTTCATAGTCTGTATAAGCCGGCTCTCCAGGCTTGAGTTGGAGGAGCCAGCCCGGCATAGAATCAGCTACATACTTGGTATAAAGAGCTCGAGCTGCATGACGACCGAGGACTGAGAACAGGACATTAGGGCCAGCTTTGAATCTGGAGAGAACGGAATCAATCAAGTTCTTTACGGTTGGGTCACCGCTGGCATAAGTAACTGCCATGCGAGCCAATGGACCAACCTCATAGACCTTGCCATCATATCGCGGCGCTTTGGACCATGAGTAAGCCCCCTTTTTCCCTGGCTGAGGCCTGGTTTCTCCTTGTGTGGGATGCTTGCCAGTGCTTGAGTCAGCGTACCACGAATGCTTCACGTGCTCCATAATCTTGTTCGTGTCCAGAGATCCAAGCTTGAGGTCAGTCGATACCGTTCCCTGGTTCAAAAGCCTTTTCCTCTTGGTCAGGTCAGCGTTGTCGCCTTCGAGGTCAAAACTGCCGTAGGAAAGCAAGTTACCGCAGCCAGCTCCAACTTCAAAGTAATCGGGATAGGCTTCAGCTACCGCCAGGACATCAGGAATGTAAACATTATCGATGAAGTCCCTTAACTCATTCAGCCTCCACAGGAAAGAAGCTATTTTATCCACGGTGACGATCTCGGTAATACCGCCGGGAATAACCCCCATATTATGTGGCATCTTGCCGCCGAAGATAGCCAGCATCTCTTGAGCCTTACGCCTCATCTCCAGGGCCTTAACATAGTGGGCCAAGGCATCTATGTTCGTCTGGTCGCTGAGGCGATAGTCACCTTCATAGCGGGGGACGAAGGGAGCTAGCTCTCCTCGCTGGATGAACTCCTTCACAGAGTTAAGCGCAGGGTCATTGCCATCGTAGCCAGCTACCTTGGTTACATCGACATAATCCAGAGCTGTCAGGTGGTAGAAATGCAGTATATGGTCGGCAATGTGAGCGGCTCCAAGGATGAGGTTGCGGGCAATTCGGCCATTATCCGGTATCTTATCTGCAATCCCGAAGGCGCTATCAAGGTTCAGCGTAGCGGCTATAGAATGGCTGGTAGGGCAGACTCCACAGATGCGTTGAGTATATCTTTGGGCATCGCGCGGGTCCCTGCCCTGGAGGATAAGTTCCATGCCTCTGAAGAGCACGCCCGAGCTTTGAGCTTCCTTCACCACCCCGTTCTCAGTAATAACTTCGATCTTGAGATGTCCTTCGATGCGAGTTATCGGATCAACTGTGATTTTGGTCAATTCTCAAGCCTCCTTTCCTTGGAGCTTACCTATTGCGGGCAAGTTGGCATCATTTAGCTTTTGATAAAGAGGCGCCATTAAGTCGGGGAACCCGGGCTCAGTGCAACCGATGCAGGGTGAACCGGCGCCAATACACCAGTTTACTCCATGATTCCACATTCGCAAGGGGCAATCAGCATAAGTAACCGGCCCCTTACAGCCCAGCTCATTGAGGCAGCCTGGTTCACCAAACTTCCTGGCGAATTTGCCTTCATCGAAATAAGCGCGCCGGGGGCAGTTTTCGTGGATTAGCTTGCCGTAGAAAACCTTGGGGCGTTTGTGTTCATCCAGCTCCTCTGGTTTAGGCAAGCCAGAGAGGAGTACCGAGGCAACGGTAGCTACGAACCAGTCTGGGTGCGGTGGACAACCGGGGATATTGATTAGTGGTGTAGCAATGCCACGAGGTTTCAAGAACTGGCCAGTACCAACGTAGCCGCCGGGGTTAGGTTTACCAGCAGGTATACCTCCGAATGCAGCACAGGTACCCAGAGCGATAATTGCCAGAGCATCTTTGGCCAGGGCTTCGACCCGGGATGCCATGGGCACTGCTTTGCCATCCTTCTCACCCATAGTACCGTAGATGCCACCGTCCTTAGTGGGTATAGCGCCTTCAACCACCAGAATGTAGCCGCCTTTGTTTGTCTTGGGAACCTCCTCGAGTACATCGAGTACGGCTTGTCCCTGCCCGGCCATTATGGTTGCCTGAAATTTCAGGTTCACGTGTTTGCCAGGGATAACTTCATCGATAAGAACATTCTTGATGCTTGGGCTAACTGAATTGAGGACTGAGACTGAACATCCCGTGCAGCTGCCTGTCTGTATCCATACCACAGGATATTCTTGAACCTTTGCTT
>JACNFS010000163.1 GCA_014384515.1 Dehalococcoidia bacterium
ACAATGTAGGGGCAGATCTTCAGAGAGCGTCCAGCAACCTTGTTTCTGTCACAACAAACAGAGCGGACTAAGCTAGAGCTTAAGAATCAATGCCGCACAACCTCTTTGCGGCGTCTTTCATCCTATCTATATTGGCCCGCCTGCCAATCATAATTTTCTGAGCCATGGGTGACCCCGCTCCGTGCATGGACTCAGTTAGATAACATACTGCCCCCAACCCCACTGTAAGGCTCTCAATCAGCCGAATTATGCGGATGCGGTTTTCTATCGGGATGCCCTCGGACCCCTTTAGGTATTTGGCAACGTATTCACCTACTTTGGGATGGTTGAGGTCTTTTTCAGAAGGCATGGTCACTACTATGCCGCCAGCGATTTCTTGTGCAAGCCTGGCCATTTCGTAGGGAAACTTAGTCACATTTAGCTTGCTCACATTCGCAAATAGAGTATTCACAAAGTATGTCCCACAAGGCTCCTTATGGCCTTCATGGGCACAGGCGAGACTGCAGCAAATCAAGGTTTCATTGAGGTGAATCATGTCAATGATTTTGTCCCTTATATGATTAGCCTTTGAAGTGCCCTGATATTCAGCGATCAATTGAGCAGCGCCAATCAGCACATCACCAATCCCTGACTTGCAGGCATAACTCTGACGGTGATAAGAAGCAAATTTTTCTACCAAATCGGATGCAAAGTCCCATTCTTTATACATAAACACCCGTTCCCAGGGAACAAACACATCCTCAAAAACAACCATGCATTCCTGTCCTCCGTAACGGATATTACCTACATCCATATTGGGGCTGTCTATCTTCCGAGTGTCGCAGGACTGTCTGCCGTAGATGTAGATAATTCCTTTGGTGTCTGCTGGTAAAGCGAAAGAGACAGCGTAATCCTTATCTTCCTCTCGCATGGCCCTGGTTGGCATGGCGACGATTTCGTGTGAGTTTACAGCTCCTGTCTGGTGTATCTTGCAGCCGCGAACCACGATGCCATCTTGCGCCTCCTCGACCACATGAAGATATTGGTCTGGGTCGGCTTGTTCGGCTGGACGGAGGCCCCTGTCTCCTTTAGGATCTGTCATAGCGCCATCACAAACCAGGTCATTTTCCTGCACATGCCTCAGAAATTTCAAGAAGCGCTTGTTATATTCAGTCCCATACTTCTGGTCAATATCATAAGTCACTATCGATAAAGCGTTCAGCGTATCCATACCAGCGCAACGCTGAAAGCAAGAGCCAGTATAAGCTCCCAATAGCCTGCCCATTTTTGATTTGGTTACCAGGTCTTCGATGCTTTGGTGAATATGACAGAAGCGGTTGATCTTCTCCCCTGTAAGATGAGAGGTTGCTGTCATGACCTTCTCAAGTTCTGGCTTCTCAGCAAGTTCGTAGGTTGCAGCCACGCAGTTCATTGTGGGCTTAATGATAGGGTCATCTACGAGATTGGTGACCCGCTCTCCAAACATGTAGAGCTCAAAATGCATTTTTCTCATACTTTCGATGTATTCTGCCTTCGTTTTCATGTGAAACCTCCTGTTCACACTCTATTATGCCATCAGTAAGCAAAAGACACACATGATGTCCTACGATTTAGGATGCTAATCTTGCTTTGCACGTCTCGGCACTGAGTTAAACAGAGTTAATTGCAGGACAAAAACTATGCAAAAAGAGCACATGCATACGACCCACAGGCCCGCTATTTCCTCTTCCTCTGGAACGCTGCAGAGCGCGCCGGTGCCAGCATACCCCATGGCCACGCCCAGGCCGTGCTGGCTACCGTTCGGTTCGGGAGATTTGCGCCTTTACCCGTTCGAATTCCTCTTCGGTGAGGGTGTACTTGCGAAACGGCAGGAAACTCAACAGGATCATGGCCGCGGGAAAGAGGCAGAAAATCGCGCGAACCCCTATATCCAGACTCTCGGGTTGGGGGCCTTCTGTCACGAATCCCGAAAGAGCGAGGGCAAAACCCACGATCGGCGGCCCCACGGAGTAGGCGATCTTTTGTCCCGCCGACCACATGCCGGAAAAGACCCCCTCGCGCCGCAGGCCGGACTGCATCTGGTCATATTCGATCGTATCGGGGAGCATCGAGAAGGGAAAGAGCTGAAAACTCGAAAAACCGATCCCCGCCAGGAACACCTGGACATAGAAGAGCCACAGCAGGGAAGGGCTCGTGAAGAAGAGAGACCCCATCATGACGGTAAACAAGGCGAGCCCGAAATAGTACGACTTTATCTTGCCGAATCTCTTTCCCACGGCGAGCCATACTGGGATAAACAGCATGCCGGTGACCAGAAAGATGGGAAAGGCGACGTTCATCGCGGTCTCGGGCAGGTCCATCGCGTATTTTACATAGTAGATGAATCCCGCCATCATAACGCCGATGGCCAGCGCCTGTAAGAAATAGCTGGTCATCAACATGACAAAGGGAAAATTCCTGGCCGCGATCCTGATCTGCTCTTTCATGGGCGGCATCTCTTTTTGCGGCGGCAGGCTTGGCGCCTTTTTCGTGCCGAAAAAGCAGATGAGGCAAAAGATAACGATACCCGCGCCGAAGACGCTCCCCATCATCCGAAAACCGGCAGCGCCTCCCCCGCCGGCGTCTACCAGGTTCAGGGCCAGCGCCCCGGCCAGCAGGGCGCCGAAGGAGGCAAAGAACATGCGAAAAGACGTGATAGACATCCGCTCGTTATAATCGTCCGACATCTCCGGCACCATGCTCGCATACGGAACGTTGACGACCGTAAACACGGTGCAGCCCAGCGCGAAGAGGAGCGATACCTGGAGCGCGTTGGCGAATTCGGTCTCATGGCCGGGGGCGATGAAGAGGACGAAAAAGGCGAGGCCGAAGGGGATCGCGCCGTAGAGGAGGTAGGGACGCCTCCTGCCGAAACGGGAACGGGTGACGTCCGAGAGCGCCCCCATGACCGGGTCGGAGATGACATCCCAGATCTTCGGAAACAGGAGCATCATCCCTGCCAGCGCGGGATTGATACCGAGGACATTCGTCATAAAGAACAGGAGATACATCCCCGTCGTGACGATGAAAATGTTATTGGAGATGTCGCCGATGCCGAAGCTCAGCTTTATCCCGAGGGGTAGCCTTTGTACCTTCTTTTGTTCGGTGCCGGTCTTCTTTTCGATAATGGTTCCCATATTCGCCCCCTTTAATCCGAAAGATGAAAGCGAAGTAAATAGCTGGTTTTTTCCGTCACTATCATATATTATCCTCGGACATATTTATCCTCGCCCATGCCGAAAAACTGATTTATTATCACCTTGTTACCCGTCCGGTCCCTGATAAACCCGTTGCACCAGCCAAACGGCCCCCAATATTTCACTTTTAATACAAGGTAATTCATATCGATTGTGCCCATTGTCTCAGGCTTGAAAACCAGATCCACCATGCCGTACCGGTCACGTATCAACCAGTTGCTCTCGACGCCGTCCGGCCTTTCAAATTTCACCGGCGGCAGGAGATTAAGCTTACCGTCAAGCCACAGGCAGTTCTCGTTGTACTTCTCCGGGTCCAGGGACTGGTTATCGGTCAGGTTGAACCCGACCAATTGACCCCTGTCATTAAAGCCCGCAGCAGTTACCCAGTCATACTTCATTACGTAAGGGTAAAATCCCTTGTGGTCATCGATAATAGCGAAACTCTCCTGGCGCAAAAACTCGGTCTTTTCATCCCCTATGGAGAGGCTGCCCTGCATGGGCATAAGGCACTTGTGAGAGTACATCCCCCTGTTCTCACCAAATGGAATGGAAACCACTATCGGTTCGACCAGTCCGTTATCGTGAAATGCTTCGAAATGCGCCGCGATGTCTGGCAGTTCCTTGTAACCGCGTACCTGTATATTTATGTAAAATCGTCCCTTATCAAGATGGCTGATCAGCTCTATGAGGCAATTTTTGTCCGAGTAGGACTGCCTTGCATCCCATATCGAACCAGGCACCCTGATTTTCCACGAGGGCAATAGCTTTTCAAAAAAGTACTTCTTCTTATGTTCCTTATCATACGCAATGAATTGCGCCAGCGCTGAGAACTTGGCATTGTAGAGCACGGCAAGCATGAACCACCTGCTGTTGCCCAGCTGGAATGCCTGCCACTCCTTCAGCCTGAAGCTGAGCAGCAGCCCTGGTGCCCAGATGCCCAGCGGCTTGTCAGCCTCTAGCGGGTTCACCTTTCTGAACTGGCTGCTAAAAGTGCCGAAATTGAATTTGCCATCCGTTACCAGGTTTTCCGGCGGCGGTAAGAGTTCCCTCTGCACATATTCTGCCATTTTCACGCCCCCTTGTTGCAATTATTTTGGCGCATGCGCAGTATAGCACTTATGAAGTTCGAGATTAAAGGGAAATATGTTTATGACTGGTGGGATAAGATACAGCCAGCGGTCGGATTCGAACTGACGGCCGGCGGTTTACGAAACAGCTAACCGACAGGTATTCCATCAAATTCCCCTGTCACAGCCAGGCTAATGAAAATATGGGGAAATGGTGTTTTTGATGCCCTGACGATTCACACACTATGATTGTTTTGGACAGGACCGTAATGTAAACTAGAGACACTGACTTAAGCTATTTATTAATCCCGGTCAGTCTTTCCAATCATCCACTATTTGGAATTCGGACTGGTAAACCGGAAAATGTGAAAATTGGAGGAGGGGTCATGAAAGTGGAGCAGGGTAGGTTGGAGTTTTTGAAGAAGGATGCGGTACAGGGATTCATTGGATATATCGGATTGATGCCAGTGTCCCTGAAGCCGGGAAAATTCATCACGCAGTTGAAACTTGAAAAGCATCATTTCCAGCAGGACGGCTTTGCCCATGCGGGTGTGATCGCCACTATGGCTGACCACACTGCTGGATATGCCGCCTACTCCTTGGTTCCACAAAGCCAGCGCATTCTTACGATAGAATACAAAATCAACTTTCTACAACCCGCAACCGGGGAGTTTTTGGAATGCAGGGCCTGGGTGCTCAAACCCGGGAA